>JAPOLP010000103.1 GCA_029977045.1 Planctomycetota bacterium | reverse complement strand
GGCGGCGCTGGCGGATGGGAGGGCTGCAACTGCTGCTGCTTCTTTGCCGGCTTCGCTCTAGTGCGTCTTTTCCCGGGGGGGGCGGACCCCCAAAGCCAGCAGTCAAAGTATGAAATCAGTGACCCCGGCATAAATGCCGGGGCTATTAAACCTCGTTGGTTGTACTGCTGGGAGCCTGAAAGACACCTCCATGTCGATTCGCCACTCCATCCCACTCTTCTCCGGTCTTCTCCTGCTCATCGCAGGCGGAGTCGTCCATGGGATGCTGACCGGTCGCTGGGAGACTTCTGATCTGACCGGCGTCGCAGCCCGCGTGCATCAGGTGCCTAAGCAGATCAACGACTGGATCTGCATCGAGGAAGCCTCGGTCAGCGATGCCGAGCTGAAGATGGCCGAACTGCACAGCTACGTCATGCGGCACTATCGCAATCAGCGGACGGGAGCGATTGTCACGATGCTCCTGATGTGCGGCCCGACTGGCCCGGTCGCCGTGCATCCGCCGACCGCGTGTTACGCCGGGCAGGGTTACGAGCAGATTGGTGACGTTCTGGTACACCGCGTTGTTCTCGGGCAACAACCAATGGCTGAGTCATCGAACGTCGCGTCGACGGAAACGCATCGACTGATGACGGCACAATTCCGCAAGCCTGGGCGAGCAAACTCATCGAAAGCCCGCATTTTCTGGAGCTGGTCGACCAACGGAAGCTGGTCAACACCCACCAGTCCGCGGCTCGAATTCGCTGGCACTCCAGCGCTCTTCAAGCTGTATGTCACCCAGGAGGCACACGACTTGCTTCCGCTCGACGGAACGACTCCGCCGGAGGAGTTTCTGCGCGAACTGCTGCCAGTCCTGCGTCAGAGCGTCTTCTCATTGGAGCCTGCGGCGCTGGCGGCAGCGTCCTGACAGACCCGTCGTTCATGACCGGATGGCGGTACTGAATTCCCACCGAAGACTTTCACGAATGACGCAGCAGGCTTTAACTCACGCGATGACGGTTGATGTGGAAGACTACTTCCACGTCTCGGGCTTTGCCGACCGCATCTCTCCGCGCGAGTGGGACAGCTTTCCGTCGCGAGTCGTCGCCAGCACGCAAAGCATTCTGCGCGTGCTCGACCAGCACCAGACCGCAGCCACGTTCTTCGTTCTCGGCTGGGTGGCTGATCGGTTTCCTGAACTCGTCCGCGAGATTCAACACGCCGGACACGAGATCGGCTGCCACAGCTACTGGCACCGGCTGGTCTATGATCTCTCACCCGAAGAGTTTCGCGCGGACCTGGTTGCCAGCCGCAACGTGCTGCAGGACATCACCGGTGATCCAGTGACGCTGTACCGGGCACCGAGCTTCTCGATTACTCGCCGGTCTCTATGGGCACTCGACATTCTTGTCGAGGAAGGATTCACGGGCGATTCGAGCGTCTATCCGGTTTATCACGATCGTTACGGTATTCCGGAGGCCGACCCGGCTCCGCACTGCATCGAGACATCCGCCGGAACGATCAACGAGTTCCCAGGCACCGCACTGCGGCTTGGCCCGGTCCGGCTGCCAATCTCGGGAGGCGGATATTTCCGCCTGTATCCCTTCCGCTTCTCGCGGTTCTGCCTGGACCGCTATTCCCGTCAGTCGAACAGTCCGTTCGTGTTCTACATTCACCCGTGGGAAGTCGATCCAGGTCAGCCCAGGCTGCCCGGTCGGTTTCTTTCGAGGTTCCGGCATTACCAGAACCTCGCCACCACCGAACACAAACTGAATGCGCTACTGCCGCGGTTCCGGTTCTCCACGCTGACGGACTCGCTGGCGTCGATGCCCGACAGTCCGCGAGAGCACTCGCTGGCCGCCGGACTGTACTCGAACGCCGGCAGTTCCAGGGTCGCGAGTACCAGCCAACTGCAACCGCAGGGCGCATAACGCAGCCGGGGACGCCAGTCGGTGATCATCCCGGAGACGGGACCTTCACTGACCATCGAACCCGAGGCCTCTGGTGAGCAAGCCGACGCTGCTGTTTCTGACGCATCGCGTGCCGCACCCGCCCAATCGCGGAGACCGGATCCGGACGTTCCATTTCCTGGAGCATCTGGCTGCGCGAACGAACGTCTGGCTGGGCTGCCTCGCCGACGAACCCGTGTCCGACGAAACGCACGACGTGCTGAACCGATTGTGCGAACGAGTCGCCATCGTCCCGGTCGACCCTTTCCGCCGCTGGCTGCGAGCGGGCGTCAGCCTGTTGAGCGGCAGGACAATCTCCGCCGGCGCGTTCGAGTCCCCTGCCCTGACATCGATCATCTCCGGCTGGTCACACGAGACGACGTTCGACGCTGCCCTCTGTTCGTCATCGGCTCTCGCTCCGTATCTGCAGCGTACGACGCTTGAGAAGACACGCCGTTACGTCGACCTGATCGACGTCGACAGCGAGAAGTGGCTAGAGTACTCGGCAGCCTCGTCGTTTCCGAAGAGCACGTTGTTCGGCATCGAGGGACGCCGACTGCGGACTCTGGAAGCGTCGCTGGCTGACTGGTGCTCCGGCCTGACGGTCGTCAGTGAGCCGGAAGCGAACCTGTATCGCGCGTTCCGACCCGACGGTCCGATCGAAGCGATCCCGAACGGCGTCAACGTTGACTACTTCACTCCGCAGATTGAACGCTCGTCAGAGCGTGGCTGCGTCTTCGTCGGAGCACTCGATTACAAGCCTAACATCGACGGCATCGTCTGGTTCTGCCGCGACATCTGGCCGGCGATCCGCGAGCAGCGCCCGAACGCGACGCTCAACATTGTTGGTCGCGAACCCGTTCCTGCCGTTCGGGAACTTGCCGAACTGCCCGGTGTTTCGGTGCCGGGAACAGTGCCGGACGTCCGTCCGTGGCTGAACGAAGCCGCCGTCGCCGTCGTGCCGCTGCGGATCGCACGCGTTGTTCAGAACAAAGTGCTCGAAGCCCTGGCAATGGCTCGAGCCGTTGTCGCGTCGCCGGATCCGCTGGTCGGCCTGAATGTCCAGGACGGCTCGCAGCTATTCAAGGCGACGACTCGCGACGAGTGGATCACAAAGACGCTGCGACTGCTCGACGACGCTGCGTTGCGAGACGAAGTTGGCCTTGCCGGGCAGGCGTACGTCACCGCGAATCACCGCTGGGATCAATGCCTGACACCGCTGATGAGCTTCCTGGGCTTCGACGCAACTGGTTCCCTCTCCCCCCCGGAGAGTGGGTCAGGGAGAGGAGCCCGTCCAGTTGATTGTGATACGCAATCCGCAAACCAGAACTCCACCAAACCGGAAGCCGCCACATGAAGGGTTTGCTCTTCACCTATGGCACGACGGTCGGTGGAGCGCTGGCCGCGCTGATCAATCCGTTTTACGGACTGCTGGCCTACGTTTCGTTCGCCATCATCCGACCGGAGGCGATGTGGCCCTGGGCCGTTCCTCAGGGCCGCTACAGCCTGATTCTCGCTCTGGCCATGCTGATCGGGTTTGTCTGTACGAAGCGGGCAGACTTCCGGCTGGGCCGCAGCTTTCCAGTCATCGCACTGCTGCTGGCCTTTCTCGGGTGGTCGTACTTCGAGGCCTACTTCCCACCGAATCAGTTTCTCGCCTGGGACTACGTGGAACGACTGTGGAAGATCGTTCTGCCGTTCTTCATCGGCCTGTGCTGCATCAAAGAGACGAAACAGCTCAAGCAGCTTGCCTGGACGATCATCCTCTCGCAGGGCTACGTCGCGTTCGAACTGAACTCGTACTACTTCTCGGGCTACAACGTCCTGCGGGATTCCGGCTTTGCCGACATGGACAACAACAGCGCCGCCATCGGAATGGTGACCGGCATTGGGATTTCGTTCTTCATGGGCCTGCATGCTGACCGGCTCTGGCAGCGCGGCGTCGCCCTCTTCTTCTGTCTGCTGATCGGGCACTGCATTCTGTTCTCGTTCAGCCGGGGCGGAATGCTGGGAGCACTCGTTGCTGGCGTGGCGACAGTCTTCGTGGTTGATCGCACGCCGAAGATGTATGCGTTGATGGTTCTGGCTGCGATCGGCGCCGCCGTGCTCGCCGGCCCGGAAGTACGCGATCGGTTCATGACGACGTTCATGAAGCAGGGCGAGGTCCGCGAAGCGTCCGCGCAGAGTCGGCTCGATCTGTGGAAAGACTGCTGGGACGTCACGATGCAGGACCCAGTGATGGGCTGCGGGCCGAATCACTGGCCAGTCCTCGCACCTCGCTACGGCTGGCCGTACGGCAAGGAAGCTCATTCGCTGTGGGTTCAGACGCTGGCGGAACTCGGCTTCCCCGGCCTCATCATGTACCTGGGCTTCTATCTGACGTGCATCTTCAGGCTGTGGCTGCTGACCTGGAAAAGCACGCCGGTCGAAGATCCCTGGCATCGATACGTGGCTCGAATGACCATCGTCGGGCTGTGCGGCTTCATTGTCTCAGCGCAGTTCGTCAGCCTCGAATCGCTGGAAATTCCGTACTACACGGCGCTGCTTGGATGCGGAGCGTTGAAACTGTCGACGGCCCGTTACGAAGTGCTCCTCTGGGGCCGCGAAGCTGACCCGCACGGTTTTGTTCCCGACAGCTACTCGCCGGCACTTGCTGTCGTCTGAGCGTCTCCACTGAACACGCCGATCTCCGGTCACGAAAAGAACAGCAGGACACAACGCGGAATGAAGGCTCTGAGAAACATCATCCGCAACCGATTCTTCGCAACGTTGCAACGTGCGGCCGCAACCGACGACGGTCGGCAGGCTGCGGCGCTGGCACTGCGCGGACTGCTGCGTTCGACCCCGCGGGACTTTGATCCGGCACTGCTCGGCGAAACTGCGTACTCGGGACTCGGCGCGGCGGTGAATGATCAAAAGACGAACGACCGGTCGGACATCGTGCTGATTTCGGCCCGCTTCCGCAGCGGTTCCACACTGGCCTGGAACCTGTTCCGCAATGTTCCCGGCATGACGTCGTATTACGAACCGCTGAACGAACGCCGCTGGTTCGACCCTCAGACCCGCGGTGACCGTGTCGATTCGACGCACCGTAAAGTCGACGACTACTGGCGTGAGTTCGAGGGACTGGAGTTTCTCGGTGAGATCTTCAGCGACGAATGGAGTGAACGAGGCTTCTACATGCCTGAGGATGCGTGGCAGCCCGACCTGCGAGCTTATCTCGACGCACTGATCGAGAACGCGGTCGGACGTCCTGTGCTGCAGTTCAACCGGGTCGACTTCCGCCTGCCGTGGCTGCGGCGGAACTATCCGAACGCGAAACTGATCCACATCTTCCGGCACCCGCGTGATCAGTGGTGCTCGACGATCGGTCGACCGGAACGGTTTCCGAAGGATGGTCGCATGGCGGACTTCGCCGCCGTTGACGGATTTTATCTGCACCGCTGGGCCCGCGACCTCAAGTGCCACTTTCCGTTTCTTGACGAGCAGGCAGTCGAGCATCCGTATCAGCTCCACTACTACCTCTGGAAGCTGTCGTACGTTTATGGACGCGAGTGTTGTGACCTGTCGCTGAGTTTTGAAGAACTGACGACGCAGCCGGAGCGCTCGCTGTTCCAGATATTCCAGCTCTGCGAAATCGGCGAGCAACACATTGAACCGCTGCTGCCTCTGATCACGCCGCCGCCGTTCGACAAGTGGAAGGCCTACGCCGACGAGAGCTGGTTCCAGGCTCACGAATCGCACTGCGAGACGGTGCTCGCCGAGTTCTTTGGTAGCTCTAACGCTGAACCAGCTGGCCGGAAATCTGGCCAGAGAAGACAGCAACCGTCGGCCATCGGCTGCCGCGAGGAGGTCGCCTCGTGAGCCAGACGCCGCCCCGACTGCGAAGATTCTGCTCCGCACTCTGCAGCGACCACTTCGTGTCGCCGCGCGTGCGGCTGGCAATCGCGGTCTGCGCTGCGGCGGGGCTCTCGTACGCGCTGCTAGCGCCCGACCCGTGGTGGATCATCCGCTGGTTGCAGGGTGACACCGCCCGAGTGCTTCAACATGGCGTCTCGGACAAGCTGCACCACGTTCTCGGGTATCTGACGCTGACACTCTGCCTGATGTGGTGGGCGGTCTCGCAGTCGCAAAGAACGGTCATGCTGCTGGGACTCGCCACGGCGTGTCACGCGGTCGCGACAGAACTGCTGCAGCATTTTGTTCCGGGCCGAACGGTCGATCGCGGCGATTTCGTTGCCAACCTGACCGGCGTGTCGCTGGGAGTCTGCGCGGCAGTACTGATCCGACGAGGCCAGCAGCCGACACACGAAGTCCCCGGTATGGCACGGGACGCACAACAGACAATACCCAGTCCGACACGAGCTGCGATGCAGGCAACTCAGCGGCAGCCGGTTGAAGCCCTGACAATGGCCAAACCACCGGGAAGAAACATGACAACAAACGATGCACCCGTCACTGTCGGCGACGCGCCAGCCGGACTGTCACGCAACTCGCTGACCAGCGATGAGCTGGCCGAGATTCGCCCGCGGATGATCAACTTCCGCTTCGTGGCGATCCTGGCGACGGCGTGCGGAGTGTTCTTCTCGTCTGTCTATGCAATTCATGGCTGGCAGATGAGACGCAACGCCGGCTCGCTGATCGAACTCGGCGAACGCGCACGAGAAGCTGGCGACGTCGGTAAGGCTCGCGATTACCTCAACCGGTACGTCGGCATGGTGCCCGGCGATGCGAACGCGCTCGCGACGCTCGGCGTTCTGCTCGACGACTCGTCCGCAGACCACGGAACTCTGCGGCGCGTGTTCGCGATCTATGAGGATGTCCTGCGCTCCGACCCGACGCGTGAGGACATTCGTCGGCGGCAGATCGAAACGGCGATGGCGATCGGGCGTTATTCCGACGCACTCGCCCATGTGAAGATTCTGCGGCAGGTGTACTCGACAGACGGAGACCTCGCTATGCAGGCCGGCCTGTGTCAGCACGAACTGGGAGATTTTGAAGCAGCCGCTGAGTCGTACGCTCAGGCGATCGAGTTCTCTCCGCGACTGATCAACGCATGGGCCAGACTTGCCGATCTCCGCAGCAGCGTTCTTGATGACCCGGAAGGCGCGGTCGAACTGCTCGATCGGCTGGTCGATCAGAATTCGAGTGACGCGGCCGCGTGGCTCGTCCGGGCAAAGTTTCTCCAACGAATCGGCGATCTCAACACCGCTGCCGACGACATGCAGGAAGCTCTCAGTCGAGCAAGCGACAATGCGGACCTGCTGCTGGCTGCCGTCGAACTCGGATACGCACGCATTGCGGAGGCACGATCTCGCGGACAGTTTCCGAAGGCGGACCGACTGCTGCACGAGTCGCGACGGCAGATTCGGCGGGCCATCGAACTGGCGCCAGACCGGCTTGATCTGCAGCTGCAGTCGATCCTGGCCGAATCGCACTTTGGAGATGAGCAGCGTGCGCTGGAAGAACTCACCAGCCTGCTCAATCTGAATCCCGGCGAAGCCCGCGCGCATCTGCTGCTGGCTGACCTGACGATTGAGCAAGGCGATTTCGACAAGGCGACAGAGGCACTTGACCTGTTGCCGCGAACGCCGGCGTCCGATGCCATGCGTCTGTTTCTTGATGGCCGGATTGCGATGGCGAAGAAGCAGTGGCAGACCGCGCTCTCGCAGTTCAAGGAAGCCCGACGATTCCAGGCCGACATGCCGGACATGCTCGAACGTACCGACCTGGCAATCGCTGCGTGTTACCGCGAACTCGGCGACACACCGGCGGAGATCAGCTCGCTGCGACAGATCGTGAAGTACCACCCGAAGTCAGTCCCCGGTCGGCTTGCCCTCGCGGCGGCTTTGTTGCGGCAGCAGGATCTTGCCGGAGCAATCGTGGAATACCGGCCTCTGGCGTCGCTGCCGCATGTCCGCTTGCTGCTTGCCCGGCTGCTGATTCTGCAGAACCTGCAGATGCCGGAAGTCGCTCGCGAATGGCGGGAGGCCGAGACTCTGCTAAACGACGCGACGCAGCAACACAGTGATCCAACGCAGATCGTGCTGCTGCGAGCCGAATTGCTCGCGGCAAAGGGGCAGTTCGCCACCGCTCAGCGATTGCTGAAGGACGCACGAACAAGCCAGGCGGATCGTCTTGAGTTCCTCGTCGCGCTGGCGCGGCTCGCGAAGCAGGCGGGCGACGAGCATCGCGCCGCATTGTGGATGGGCCAGGCACTGGCGTCGGCAGGCAACTCGGCTGAAGCCGAAGTCCAACTGCGACAGGCGATCGAACTTGCCCCACAGGACACGGCGGCAGCCCGAACGCTGATGGAGCTGTACGTTGCCACCGACCGGCGCGACGCCGCAGTCGACCTGTTCCGCAAATACGCTCCGAAGATGAGCACGACGGAGCTCGCCCAGACATATGCGCTGTTTGGCGACCATGCTCGCGCCGCAGCATTGTTTGAACGCGAGTCAGCTCAGGATCAGACCGACCTCTCGTCGCTCGATGGACTGGCGAGCGTCTACCTGCAGAATCAGATGCTGCCCGAGGCGGAAGCAACGCTCGAACGTCTGGTTCGTGATGCCGATGCCACTTCGATCGTTGGTCAGTCGGCGCGTCGCCGGCTCGCGCTGCTGTTGAGCCGTCGCAACGATCACCAGTCGCGTGTCCGGGCGCTGCAACTGCTGGACGACAACGTTGCTGCCTCTGAACAGCCCGCCCCCGATGACCTGCGAGTTCGAGCCGCTGTTCTGGCCTCGGCGTCTCTCGCCGAAGAACGCGACCAGACGGTCGAACTGCTCGAATCGCTCGATGATCAGAATCAACTGCTGCCCCAGGATCGCTGGTTGCTCGGACGGCTGTATCAGGCTGCCGGTCGAGCCGACGAAGCCTCGCACCAGCTGGAGCGATCGATCGCCAGTGGCGAGGTCAGCGAACGGTTGCTCGCAGACTACGCCGAGCATCTTGTCGAACACGCTGACGAGGAACTCGCTCGCCACTGGGTGACTCGTCTTCGCTCGCAGTACCCGGAAGCCGCTGACTCGCTGCGTCTGGAGACTCGGCTGGCCGTCCGATACGGAGACTCGCAGCAGGCCGTCTCCTTGCTGAAGTCGTTTGTGACCGAAGCCCGTGACGATGCATCCAGAACCTCGCGTCTCATCAAGGCGGCTGCCGTCGCCAGCGACATCAACTTGAACGGCAACGGCAACGAAGCACTTGATACCGCAGCAAGTGAGTTTCTAACAGAAGCCGTGCAGCTCGACCCGAAACAGATTGGGCAGCTGGTCATCTGGCAGTTGAATCACGATCGCGATGTCGAGGCGTTCGAGCATGTCGACGATGTCTGGCAGCAGTTAAAGCCGGACGCGGCAGCGGGCCTCTCGCTGGCAATGCTTTCCGCTGGGCCAACGCACGTTCGAGCAGCCCGCGTTGAGAAACAGCTGACGGCGGCACTGCGGAAGAACCCCGGCGAGCTGCTCGTCAAAGTCTGCTTGGCCGATGTTCTGTCGCTGCAGGAGCGTTATGCCGAAGCCGAATCGCTGTACCGTCAGGTGCTGCACGTCGATCCGCAAAGCCTGCCTCCGCTCAACAATCTCGCCTGGCTGCTCGGAATGCAGAATCGCGCGACTGACGAAGCTCTGTCGCTGATCGAACGCGGGATTGAAGCTGCCGGCCCGGCGCCGCAACTGCTCGACACGCGAGCCTGCATCCTGATTTCGCAGGGCCGCACACGGCAGGCCAGCACGGACTTGAAGAAGTCGATCGCGGATGGCGGAACCACTCCGACAACGCTGCTGCACCTCGCGGCAGCTCAACTTGACGATGGGGATACGGAATCCGCCCGGCAGACGTTCGAGCAGGCAAAGGCCGCTGGCCTCAGCGAACCACTGCTGCACCCGCTCGACCGAGCCCTGCTGCACCGGGTTACGAACTCACTGCGTACCGAGCAGCCAGCCGCCAGCAACGACGTCTGAGACGTCTGCCGAACGCGGGCTCCGAAGGTAGCGGAAGGACATACAAGCCCAATGGTCCCCGAGTGGTCATCAGCCGCCGAGCGTTAGCTCGCCATCAGGAACCGGACGCTAACGCGTGCCGGCTGACTTGCCACAACATGGAGGACATTGGCGGCACGCCATCCGGCCTGTCCGTTGCTGCGTGATTCTGATCGCTGACGACGCCCTTACGCATTGGCTGTCGAGTTGGCCAACTGCACCTCCGTCGCTAACTTCGCGAGCACCGACAACACCTGCAGGTTGCGGCCAGTTCGACGGAGTACACCCATGAAGCTGCCAGACGCCAGCGATCTCACCATTTCAAACCTTGCTGCGGCCATGCACAGCGGCGAGGAAACCAGCGAGTCCATCGTTCGTCGCTGCCTTTCGCAGATTGACGAGCAGGAAGCGGACCTGCGGGCGTGGGTGATCGTCGATCACGACGGAGCTGTCGAGCAGGCACGGCAACTCGACCGGGAGCGAGCTGCCGGAACGCTTCGCGGGCCACTGCACGGAATCCCGATCGGCATCAAGGATATCGTCGATGTCGCAGGCTTCGTCACCGGAGCCGGCTCGCCGTGGCTCGCCCGTCAGGCAGCGGCGACTTCCGACGCGGCGCTCGTCACAGCTCTGCGGAACGCTGGAGCGGTCATCGTTGGCAAAACGGTGACGACGCAGTTCGCGTGTTTCGATCCGCCGCCGACTCGCAATCCCTGGCACAGCGAACGAACTCCAGGCGGTTCGTCGAGCGGTTCCGCGGCATCCGTCGCGGCAGGTCAGGTCCCGGTCGCCATCGGGTCACAAACCGGAGGTTCGATCACCCGCCCGGCGTCGTTCTGCGGCGTCTGCGGATTGAAACCATCGTTCGGAACCGTGTCGCTGGGCGGAGTCGTCCCGGTCGCGACGTCGCTCGATCACCCCGGACCAATCGGCCGTACCGTTTCCGATCTGCAGATCACTCTGGCCGCGTTAACGGGCCTGTCGGAAGTTCCCTCGCCAACCGAGCCGCAACGCCCGCTGAGACTCGGTCGGCTGCGCGGCTTCTTCGAGGACCGGACCAGGTCCGACATGGCTTCTACTTTGGACGAAGCGCTCGATCGGCTGATGGGCTCGGGCGTCCAGGTTTTCGATATCGAAGTCCCGCCTGAATTCACCGACGTCTTGATCCACCACAAACGAGTGATGGCCTGTGAAGCCGCAGCCTGGCATCGAACGAGTTTCGCCGAGCATCGTGACGAGTACGGTCCGTGCGTCGCCTCGCTGATTGATGAGGGGCTCGCCGCGGCGGCTGTCGACTACCTCGCCGCCCGCGAACACCAGGCCGCTCTGACG
>JAPOLP010000509.1 GCA_029977045.1 Planctomycetota bacterium | reverse complement strand
TCTGCCATCCCTTCAGGATGCGAAACTCGTCGCCAGCATTCCGGGGGTCTCCGCTGCGCTTCGACCCCCGGCTACTCTCTGAGATCCCTTCGGGATCGGTACTCGCGAGAGAACCGGTCGCTCAACGCTACTTTCTTGCGAGGCGGAGCACGCCGTCCCAGTCGGCGGGGGCGCGGCGGCTGGACTGGACGATTGGCATCGCCAGGAAATCCTGAGCGCGGTCGCCGGCAGGCATCTCGTGCAGGCATTGCCAGGCGGCGTCCCAGTTGCCGGCGATGAAGTGGTCGACGCCCTCTTCGTACCGCGAGATCTGCTCGTCGGTCAGGAGTGGGTAATCAGACTCCGAGGGCAGAAGCTCACTGACGGTGACGGGGCGCTCCATACCGACCGGCAGAACGCGCGCCAGTTTGCGAACGCGGCCTTCGTTGCGAGGCAACTTCGCGCGGATGAGTTCCGCTGTCGGCTCGTCGATCAGAATCGGAACGCGAAGCTGCGTCGTCATTGATTCGAGCCGGCTGGCGAGATTTACCACCGGACCGAAGACCGTGACTTTGACTTGCTCGGCCGTGCCGATCTTGCCCGCGACCGCGCGACCGTACGCGATGCCGATGCCCATCTCGAACCCGGCCAGTGGACTGCCTTCGACGGATGCCTCGGCCTCAAACGCGGCGCGGATTCCGAGTGCCGCGCGGCAGGCATCAAGCGATGCGTTTTCGGATGCGAACGGCCAGCCCCAGAAGCCCAGCGCCGCGTCACCCTGGAAGTCTCCGGTCACTCCGCCAAAACGCAGGATCTGCTCGGTCATCACACCGAGTGCCTGGCTGACTCGATTGAGCAACCCCGGCAGATTGTTCTCCTGGCTTTCGGCCCGCTGGCTGAAGCCGCGGAGGTCGCAGAAGAGAACCGCCACTTCGCACTCGCGCGGTTCCAGCAACGCGGTGTCGAGGTCCTCGCCGAGTGCTTCGAGAATCGGCGGCGCGAAGAACTGCCGCAGGCCGGCCTGCTGGCGTTCGAGTGAACTCAGCCGCCGCAGCGACGAGACGATCTCGGCAACGAGTTCCGTGAAGCGGACATCCGCCTGCAGCGCGGCACCTCGCCCGCTCGCCGTCGCCGTGCCGACGGAAACTTCGTGCTCACCCGCGACGTACAGCCCGCGAGGCAGCTCGCCAGGAACACTGACAGGAGTGCAGAACGCCCAGTTGAAACCAGCCGTCGCGGTGTACTGGTCATCGACCGCCCGCTCGGCTTCCCAGACATGCAGAATGCTGGCCCGACTTGAAGTCACCGCGTCGCGAACCAGCCGCGTACTCGGTCGGACTTCGCCGCGGGTTTCATTCCGCCGTTGCCAGTGCCGGACGACGGCCAACTCGCTGCCGGGCTCGACAATCGCAACCGCCTCGGCAGACGGGATTCCAGCGAGCAGCAGGTCGACGACCGTCTGAAAAAACTCGTCGTCCGTCCGCGTCCGCTGAATAACGCTCGGCAGGTGCGTCAGCACTTCGATCCGTTTGTCGGCGTCGCTGAAGCGGATGTTGCGGAGCTGCGACGACTCGAAACGAACTTCCTCGACGACCCGGCTGGCCTGGGACGAATCCGCGTCCGCGTGCTCGACAAGTCGAAACTGAGTCTCTCCGATCGCGAACGAACCGCCCGGCGCGAGAGTGAACTCATCAGACGGCTCGCCATTATGAAACACCGGGTTCGCCGCGTTCGGCAGCCGAGCGACTCGCGGTATCTGATCGACGACTTCGACGCGAACGTGCTCACGCGAGAGGGCCGGTTCCCAACCAGCAGACAACCCAGCAACATCTGAACGTCCGACAATCACGTAGCCGTCAGTGGCCAGCCGCACGCGCTGCTGCTGCCCGTCCTCCGGCCCGGTGGCGATCAGGTCAAACGTGCTCACATCAGGCACTCGCTCCAGCGGAGTCATCGCCGCCAGACCGCTCAGCCGGCAGACGCGACGACGTTGAGTCGCCTGAAGACTGCCCACCTCGCGAGTGGAAGATCACTGCCAGTATGACAAAGACACCGACGCCCATCACTCCGGTCGTCCCGGTCTTTGACCAGACTGACCAGCCGGCACCGACGGTCGACAGGCCGAACGCGATGACCATCAGCACGTTCCAGATGACTCGCGACCGACCACGCGGCATGTGCTCGCCGAGAACTCGTGGGCTGTTCATGCAGAAGAGGAATGTCACATACGCGATCGGCAGCAGAGCCATCCCGAAGACGCTGGTCGGAACGGCCAGGTACGCGGCGGCCTTCGTCCAGACAAACGGTCCGAGCACGCCAACCGCCGGTAGGAGCGAGCCGATCCGCTGGTACTTTCCTTCCTGAGGCAGGCCGAGAACTTCGCAGAACGTGAAACCCGAGATCAGCATCAGGATCGTGATCGTCGACAGTGCCATGCCGAGCACGCCGAAGCCAAACACGTACTGAGCGACGAACTTCCCGGTCAGCGGTTCGAGCGCTCCGGCCAGCAGCAGCGCGTCACGGTCGGCGAGCATAGCGGCCATGTTCCGATCCGCTTCCGGCATGGCTTCAATCGCAGCGGCAAGATCCTCTTTGCTGGCTGAACTCAGTTGCGGATTCTGTGCGACGGCCAGCTTGCCCATCAGGCCCTCAAACTCTTTCAGCAGCTTGCCGTTGATGGCTCCTTTGTCCTGCGGCCAGTTCTTGACGATGGCTTCCGACGGCTTGCCGTGGAAGCTGGCGCTTGCAGCGACGACGACGCAACCGGTCGCGATCACAAACGGAATCGCCATCCCGGTGGCGAGGTCAAAGACCGCCAGGCCGCGGAAGTGGCGATCCCACTTCTTCTTCAGCAGCGAGTACGGAAACAGGAACGTCATGTTGATCCCGACCGCCGTTGCCGCCGCGCTGACCATGACGTCGCGCTGCTTGGCAACAACCAGATTCGTCCACCACTCGGCCGAGTCACCCGTCTGAGCAATTGCTGCCGCGACCGCCGGAGCGGGACTGCTTACCAGGCTGAGGTCCGGGATGAAGCCCGCAAGGATGTCGCCGAACGATGCTCCGCCGCTGAGCATCAGCTGGGCAACGACGCCGAAGAAGCTGAGCACGATCAGGGCGACGAGAATCCGCAGGCCGTTTTCATACAGACGCAGGCCCTTCCCGCCGCTGTCGTACAGCATCGTGACGCAGATCGCGACGACCAGAATCACACCGCAGACCAGCGGCTTCTGATTGGCCAGACTCGGCGCCAGGTTCTGCGACACGGCCGCCCAGGCGAGCGAAAACTGCGGCATACACCAGACGATGTTCGCTGCCAGAGTTGCCAGAGCCCAGCCCCAGGCGAGTACGGGATTGATCCGATCGCGGACCAGCACAAACGGCCGCTCGCCTGTCGACAGGGCGACGTAGCCGATTGCGCCGAGCATCACGACACCGCAGGCCATCGCCAGCACCTGGAGCCACAGCAGGTGGTAGCCCGCGAGGATTCCGAGGAACAGGCTGCTTGCCAGCGAACCGCCGCCGAGCGTGATCGCGGACTGCAGCCAGCCGGGGCCGGAGAGTTTCGTCCAGGTCAGCAGCTTCGCGCCGGTTCCCTGAGCCTCGGCCTCCTTCAGCATCTGACGTTCGCGTTCGACGGCGGGCATCTCTTCGGACATGCAACACTCTCCCGGTTCAGGCCGGTTCAGCGGAAATGAAAACGCGACGGCAGAAACCGTCGCAGATCGATCGTTTCAAAACACAGTGGCGAGACTAGTCAACCGGCATCAGACCGACAACTCTGGCCAGCCGCTGACCCAGTCGTTGATCGAAGGTTGAAGCTGGCAAATTGAGGTAGCGGAACGGCGCGAGCCGTCCGGTCGGTGCGGGAACAGATGCGTGACACCGGACGGCTTGCGCCGTTCCGCTACCTTTCCGACGAACCGCGAATCAGACTTGTTCGAGTCATCAGATCACTTCTCCGAGTTCTGCGATGTCACCCGCGATCCTGCTCGAACGCTTCTACCCAACCCTGCTGCATCCCGGCCAGCCGGTCACGGTCACACCAGCGACGCCGGGCTTCAGTGGAGCGCGGGTTTTCTGCGTTGAGATCGAACAGTCAGCGTTCTGCGTTCGCCAGTGGCCGATCGAAATGCCGCGCGAACGTCTCATGGCGATTCACGGTCTGCTGCGACATCTCGGCGGACACGCGGATGTTCCGATTCCCGTCCCGCTTCCGTCTGAAGATGGTGGCTCGATCGTCAACTTTGGCGGGCAACTCTGGCAGGTCGAACCCTGGCTGCCAGGCGAGGCAGACTTCGATCAACAGCCGACGGAAGCGAGGCTCGCCGCCGCAATGACCGGGCTGGCGAAGTGGCATCACCTGGCCGCTCAGTACGAACCGCCGCACCGCGATACCAACTGGCTGCTTCCCTGCCACGAGGATCGATCACCGACGGTGTCTGCCCGGCTTCGCGGCCTGGTTCAGTGGCGGGCGGACCTTAGCGAAGCCGAGCGGCGACTGATGCTCGAACCGGACAACCAGTTCCGGCATCTCGGGCAGCAGCTAACGATTCACTTCCGACGGCTGGCTGATGCGATCGGTCGCGAACTGCAGCAGGTCGAACCGCTCAGCGTGCGACAGCAGCCGTGCATCCGCGACCTGTGGCACGATCACCTGCTGTTCTGCGACGACCAACTGACCGGGATCATCGACTTCGGCGCCGTAAAAACCGACTCGATCGCCTGTGATCTGTCGAGGCTCCTCGGGAGCCTGTTCGGAACCGACGCCTCAGCATGGCGGCGAGCACTCGACGCGTACGAGCAGACTCGCCCGTTGACCACCGCCGAACACCAGTTGCTGCGACCGCTGAACCGATCTGGGATCCTGCTGAGCGGCATGACCTGGCTGCAGCGCCGCACTGAAAACCGAATCTCCGCCGAGCAGCTGCCGCGCGTCATCGCACGACTGGAGAGAATCGTCGAGCAGCTTGAAGCGATGTAGCGAAACTCTGCGCGAGTTTCGCTACGGATTGATGCGGCAACTTTCGATCAGTCTCGCTTGATCATGTCGGGGCCTTTGCCGG
>JAPOLP010000284.1 GCA_029977045.1 Planctomycetota bacterium | reverse complement strand
GCGCATTCCACACCTGCTTGAACGGCTGGACCTGTCTGAAGAACTCTGGCTGCACACCGTGCAGAAGTTTGCGAAGCAACGCAAAGTGAGCACGGTCACCCCGGCGACAAGTCCTGCAGATTCGCCGCCAAGTCCGCGACGACACTCCGGCGCTCGCCGCTAGCCAATGGGCCACGGCCCGCCCGCAGCTGACATCTGAATTCTGCGACCGGCAATGGTCGTTCTGGAACGCTGCGCGCTGATCAACACTTCGGTGGAGAATTGTGCATTGATTCCCCCAGATGCGGCCTTCCCTTCCGGCACAAGCTCAAGGATGTCACCGACAACGCTTGCCCCAGTATGGTTGAAGTGGCTCACGGGTTTGGATGGCCCCAAAGCGACCGGGTTAGCTCCAAAGCGACCAGCCCCAAAGCGACCAGCAAAAGAAACAAAGAAACCAGAAAAACCAGATGCTTCAAACCGATTGATGCCGCCGCCCAGACTGAGTGGCGAGTGCTCGCGCACAAGAGTCCCAAATGTCATGGCAAACAGCACGGAATTCCAACGACAGATTTCCTCGCAGCGGGTATTCTGGAGGACTGTCCTGCGAAAATTGCCTGCCGTGCTTCCTGCCTGACTTTATCTTCCGGGTGCGACCTTATGCTGCGAATTGTGCTTCCGGCTGTTCTGGTGGCCGCCTGTCCCATGTTTGTTCTGGCGACGGAGCCGAAGTCGTCGCTCGACTTCAATCGCGATGTCCGGCCGATCCTGTCGAATCACTGCTGGAACTGTCACGGCCCGGACGAGCAGACGCGTGAAGCTGGGTTGCGGCTGGACCAGGGCGACGCGGCACTCGCAAGAACCGAGGAGGGTCATCGGGTGATTACACCCGGCGACCCGGCTGGCAGCCTGCTGGTGGCGCGGATCGAGGCAACGGATGAAACGCAGATGCCGCCAGCCGAATTTGAAAAGCCGCTGACGAAGTCCCAGAAAGAGATTTTGAAACGGTGGATTTCGGAAGGGGCTCCGTTTGCCGCGCACTGGGCGTTCACGCCTCCACAGACGCCGCCGCTGCCTGCGGTGAAGCAGAGCGACTGGCCGCGGAACGAGATCGATCGGTTCGTTCTTCATCACCTCGAATCCTCGGGGATGGCGCACTCGCCGGAAGCCGATCGGGGTACCTGGCTGCGGCGGGTGACACTTGATCTGACCGGGCTGCCGCCCACGGCGGTCGAGCGGGAAGCGTTTCTCAACGACTCGTCGCCGCAGGCTTACGAGAAGGTGGTGGACCGATTGCTGGAGTCGCCGCGGCATGCCGAGCGGATGGCGATGCACTGGCTGGATGCAGCCCGCTATGCGGACACGAACGGCTACAATAACGACGAGGTGCGAACGCTGTGGCCGTGGCGGGACTGGGTGATCGAGGCTTTTGCCCGCAATCTGCCGTACGACCAGTTTCTCACCGAACAGCTCGCAGGGGACGAGTTGCCGAACGCGACGCTGGCCCAGAAAGTCGCGACGGGGTTCAACCGGAACCACGTGCTGACGACCGAGGGAGGGATTATCGAAGAGGAGTACCGGGTCGAGTACGTGGCGGACCGGGTGCACACAACGGCGACGGTCTTCCTGGCCCTGTCGCTGCAGTGCGGGCGGTGTCACGACCATAAGTACGATCCGTTTACGCAGCGGGACTATTACCGATTTGCGGCGTTCTTCGACAACGTTCCGGACAAGGTGGTGGGCTACAGCCAGGGGCGGATGGCCGAGCCGCTGCTGAAGGTGCCGTCACCGGCCCAGCAGGCGGAACAGCGGCAGCTGGAATCCCGCAAGCAGGAACTGACGACGCTCCTGAACGAGCGGGCGAAGCAGATCGACGCTGACCTGGCGAAGTGGGAGGCGTCGCTGACCCAGGAGCAGATCGAAAAAGCCGGACCGGTCGGGCTCGCGGCTCACTTCCCACTCGATGAAGCGGAAGGACCGCAGATTGCGAATACCGTAGCCGGGGGACTGGCCGGCAGGGTCGAGGGAAAGTTCACCTCTGCTGCAGGAAAGCTGGGGCGGGCGATTGAGTTCGACGGTTCGACGCATGTGGCTGCGGGAGAGACTGGTGTCTTTGAGGCGAATCAGTCGTGTTCGCTGGCGGCGTGGGTTTTTCCGACCAGCAACGAGGCCAGCACCGTGCTGTCAAAGATGGACGAGTCGAACGCCTACCGCGGATACGACGTGATCCTCGAAGGGGGGAAAGTCGCCAGCCACTGGGTGCATCACTGGCCCGACCGAGCGTTCAAGGTGGTCACGAAGCAGGCGGTGTCGCTGAATGCCTGGCATCACATCGTCGTCACCTATGACGGTTCGCGGCAGGCGACGGGACTGAAGATTTCCGTCGACGGTCAGCCTCAGGAACTCGACGTTACGACGAACAACACGGTCGATGGATCGCTGCTGACAGACAAGCCGTTTCACATTGGTCGGCGGACGAATTCGGCTCCCTTCCGCGGCCGGATTGGCGACGTTCGATTATACAGTGCGGTGCTGAGTGCGGAGGAGGCGGCCCAGCTTGCGAAGGGAGAGACGCTGGGCGGGTTGCAGACGATTCTCACATTGGCTGCTGACCAGCGGTCGCCCGAGCAGACGGAGCGGTTGCAGCGTTACTACCTCGATCAGGTCGATCCCCGGACGCGGGAGTGGAAGGCGGAACTGGCGGGGATTCCCGGAAAGCTGGAAGAGCTCGACAAGGCGATCCCGGTGACGATGGTGATGGCGGAGATGTCCCCCCGGCGGAAGACGCACATTCTGAAGCGGGGGCAGTACGACCATCCGGGCGAGGAAGTTTCGCCGGGCGTGCTGGCCGAGTTCCGCGATCTGCCAACGGAGGCCAGCAGCCGGCTGGACCTGGCACGGTGGCTGACGCATTCACAGCATCCGCTGACGGCACGGGTCGCGGTCAACCGCTGGTGGGAACTGCTGTTCGGGACCGGGATTGTGGAAACCGTGGAAGACTTCGGCGTGCAGGGAGCGCTGCCGAGTCATCCGGAACTGCTCGACTGGCTGGCAACGGAACTGATCCGGCGGAAGTGGAACACACGAGAGATGCTGAAGCTGATGGTGCTCTCGGCGACGTATCGCCAGTCGTCGCATGCGACGCTGGAGCAACATGAGCGGGATCCGCAGAATCGGTTGCTGGGCCGGAGTTCGCGGTACCGGTTGCCGGCGGAAACCGTGCGCGACAACGCGCTGGCAATCAGCGGGCTGCTGGTCGAGAAGGTGGGCGGGCCGAGCGTGAAGCCTTATCAGCCGGAAGGGCTGTGGGAGGACGTGTCTGTCGAGCGGCGGGACAAGTACACGCCGGATCTGGGAGAGGGGCTGTATCGGCGGAGCATGTACACGTTCTGGAAGCGGACGTGTCCGCCGCCGGGGATGGCGGCGTTCGATGCGCCAGACCGGGAGACGTGCGTCATCCGGCGGGCGCGGACCAACACGCCACTGCAAGCCCTGGTGCTCCTGAACGATCCGACGTACGTGGAGGCCGCCCGCAACTTCGCCGAGCGTGTGCTGCTGCAGTCGACGGGGGATGAAGTGAGGTTGGAGGCGGCGTTCCAGCTGGCTCTCTGCCGGTCGCCGCATCCGGACGAAACTGCAGTGCTCCTGCAGGTCCAGCAGACGGCGCGGAAACGCTTCGAGGCGGACAACGCGGCTGCGGAGAAGCTGTTGGCAGTCGGGTACTCGCCGTATTCGGACAAGCTCGATGCGATCGAGCTGGCGGCGTGGACGACGGTGACGAGTCTGATTCTCAATCTGGACGAAACGATTTCCAAACCATGAAAGATGCTGCGCCACGGAGGACACAAAAGGCACTGAGGGTGCCACGGGCTCTGCCGGTGCTCTTTCCGATTCCTCAGCGAACCTCGAATGACAGTCCTGGTTTCTGACGACCTGTGCGATGTTGACTTGAAAGACGGATCCAATGGTGAATAACGCTGAAGCCTGCACTCGACGCGACTTCTGCCGGACGGCGGCTCTCACTGGTGGTGCGCTGCTGACGTCCTCTGCGGCGCGAGCGGATAAGAAGCCAGTTGGACTGACACTGACCAGTCCTGTGCCGCGGCAGGTCGTGCAGCGGGAGGAGTTTCGGCCGGCTCAGGCGCACGATCACGAACCGGGAGGGCCGCAGCTGGGGCAGGCGCGGGTGGCGGTCGCGGGCCGCTGGACGGGGCCGGTTCCGGTGCGACTCGAAGCGCGCGTTTCACTCCATGAAGGCTGTACCGGGCGAACCGTCGACTGGACGCCGCTGGGGGAGGTGCAGACGCCGGCGTTTGCATTTGACCTCGTGGTGCCGGCCGGCGGGTGGTACCGGCTGGAAGTCCGCGTAATGGACGCTGCAGGGACGGTGCTCAGGACGGCCGAGGTCGATCCGTTTGGCGTGGGTGAGGTCTTCGTCATTTCGGGTCAGTCGTATGCGGCCGGGGCGAATGATGAGCTGCAGACGATCGACGATCCCCTGGAACGTTCGGTGCTGCTCGATGTGACGGCGCAGAGCTGGCGGACGGCGAACGATCCATTTCCTCACGTCGGCGATGGTGGGACGATCTGGCCGGCGTTTGCCCATGCGTTGCAGCCGATTGTGCGGGTGCCGGTCGGGCTGGTGAATGTCGCTGTTGGCGGGACGGCGACGCGGCAGTGGTTGCCGGGGGAAGATCTCTACCAGCGGTTTGTGGAAGGCGGCCGAGCGGCGGGACGGTTTCGCTTTGTCCTGTGGCAGCAGGGGGAGAGCGATGTCATCGAGAACATTTCGACTGAGACCTACGTCGAGCGGTTGCAGATCATTCGCGACGGGCTGACGCAGGAGTGGGGCTTCGAACCGACATGGCTCCTGGCGAAGTCGACGCTGCATCCGACGGTTTACAACAAGCCGTTCGAAGAGGCTCGCATTCGCGAGGCGATCGACAAGCTCTGGAAGTTGCCGGGCTTCGCTCCCGGACCGGATACCGACATCCTGGCGGGAGAGAACAGGGGCGGGGTGAACTCGCGCCGGCATTTCTCGCCGATCGGCCAGCGGCGGGCGGGGCTGATGTGGTTTGCCAGCGTGTGGGCAGCTTTGCTGAAGGAGACGACGCGATGAATCCGTGGATCGAGTTTCAACAGCGGATCAACCGCCGGGCGCTGCTGCAGCATTCGTCGTCGGCAATCGGCACAGCCGCGCTGGCGGGGCTGCTGGCGCGCGACAGCCGGGCCCAGGAAGCGGCGGCGGCACAGCTCACGCACTTTGCTCCGAAGGCGAAGCGGATTGTGTACCTGTTCCAGTCGGGCGGACCGTCGCACCTGGAGCTGCTCGATCACAAGCCGAAGCTGCAGGAACTGCACGGGACCGAGCTGCCCGATTCGATCCGCCAGGGCCAGCGGCTGACGGGGATGACGAGCGGACAAACGAGTTTTCCTGTCATCGCGCCGAAGTTCGCGTTCCGGCAGGCGGGACGGAACGGGACGTGGATCAGCGAACTGCTGCCGTACACGGCGAAGGTGATCGACGAGATCTGCCTGATCCGCTCGATGCACACAGAGGCGATCAATCACGACCCGGCGATCACGTATATTCAGACCGGTTCGCAGCAGCCGGGCCGGCCGTCACTGGGGGCTTGGCTGAGCTATGGGTTGGGGAGCGAGGCGGAAGCTCTGCCGGCGTTTATCGTGCTGATCTCGCACGGTTCGGGAAACGACGCCAACCAGGGGCTGCTCGAACGGCTGTGGGGAAGCGGGTTCCTGCCGTCAGATCACCAGGGGGTGAAGCTCCGCAGCAGCGGCGACCCGGTGCTGTACCTGTCCGATCCGCCGGGGATCGACCGGGATCTCCGTCGGACGATGCTCGACGGCCTGGCGAAGCTCAACGAGCGGGAACTGAAGCAGACGGGCGATCCGGAGATCGCGACGCGGATCACCCAGTACGAGATGGCGTTCCGGATGCAGGCGTCGGTTCCCGAACTGACGGATCTGTCAACAGAGTCGGCGCAGACCTTTGAACTCTACGGCGCAGAAGCAAAGCAGCCCGGCACCTTTGCCGCGAACTGCCTGCTGGCCCGCCGGCTGCTGGAACGTGGCGTGCGGTGTGTACAGCTTTACCACCGCGGCTGGGACCAGCACGGTGGGCTGCCGATGAACATTCCGAAGCAGGCCCACGACGTCGATCAGCCGCAGGCGGCGCTGATCACGGATCTCAAGCAGCGGGGGATGCTTGACGAGACTCTGATCGTCTGGGCGGGAGAGTTCGGCCGGACGGTTTACGGGCAGGGGGGCGTTCAGGAGAACTACGGCCGGGATCATCACGGCCGATGCTTCTCAGTCTGGTTGGCAGGGGGCGGGATCAAGCCGGGCGTGGTCCACGGCGAGACGGACGATTACGGCTACAACATCGTCAATGACCCGGTCCACATCCATGATCTGAACGCAACAATCCTGCAGTGCCTGGGCTACGACCACAAGCGATTGACGTTCCGATTCCAGGGGCGGGATTACCGGTTGACCGACGTGCATGGGGAAGTGGTTCAGGAGTTGCTGTCGTAGTGAGCAACCGTCTACCCGTTCGCCACAGCACTTCCGATTTCAGCAGGACGTCGCCGTAGGGTCAAAAAAACCGCCGACCTCAAGACGTGGGAAGACACGGCGTTTCGAGACGTCGGATTACTGCATCCATGTGCCTTGATTTCAGCCTCCTCGTGCCAGACCCTCTTCGCAACGACTCGCGCGCGCCCCGAATCCGGAAGTGGTGAATCAGCCCCGCTTTAGACCTGTCGTGCAGTCAGCATTGGATGGCCCGGTCAGTAGTGTTGCGCGCTGATCACCGCTTCAGGGGATCTTTGTGCGTTGATTCCCCCAAATGCGGCCTTCTCTTCCGTCAAAAGCTCAACGATGTCAGCGACAACGCTGGCTCCCCGTACGGTTGAAGTGGCTTACAAATTTGGATGGCCCCTCGAGATAGCCCCTCGAGATATTCCCGGGCCAGAATATGTCGGTCTGAAGCCGATGCAAACCACACCGTGGTCGGAGTATTGGCTTGG
>JAPOLP010000992.1 GCA_029977045.1 Planctomycetota bacterium | reverse complement strand
GATGACTCGGGCATTAGCACTTCTGATTGACCCCATGGGGATTTGAACCCCAGTTGCCGGAGCGAAAGTCCGGAGTCCTAGGCCACTAGACGATGAGGCCGTCGCGTGCGAGTGCGTAAATTACTTTTCGGACCTGAGGTGTCAACGCTGCAGGAAAAAACCAACGAAAATTCTCTGCAATCCAGGGCAGAGGTCCGGTCAGACGGCTGGATCCGGTCATTCAGGCCAGCCGCTCACCACTCATGTCAGACTGAGTTCGAGCCGCAATGGCCTGATAAACCTCCTCGCGATGCACGGGGATATCCTGCGGGGCGTCGATGCCAATTCGCACCTTGTCGCCGCGGATCTCGACAACTGTCACGACGATCGATTCGCCGATTCGGATTCGTTCGTTCTTTCGTCGCGTCAGAACCAGCATGACGGCCTCCCGTGGGGCTTCGACGACGGCTAATCCCAGACAAATCCCTGAGCAATGCGACGCCGCTTCTCTGTCTGGTTGTCAGCAGCCGAACCGCGATCCAGGCTACCGCTGCGAGGCAGCCGGGTCAATCTGCCGTTTGTGGCCACCTGAACTGACTGCCCCGTGTCTCAACCTGCTTTCCGTCGTTATTCCGATTCGAGCCATGCCACAGTCGTCCGTCAGCACTGATTTTCTCAAACGGCTGGAGGCAGCTCTGCGAGCTGACCTGCTCAGCGGAGAGAGAATTCTGGTTGCCGTTTCCGGCGGAGCGGACAGCGTTGCCCTGCTGCGAGGGCTCGCGTTTCTGGCCGACGATTTCGATCTGACCTGCCTGGCGGCGCACATCAATCACGGCCTGCGAGGCGCAGATTCCGACTCCGATGCGGACTGGGTTGCCGCACTCGCCCAGCAGATTGGCATCGAGTTTCATCTGCGTACGGTCGATCTCAGAGAACGAGTCGACGCGGGCCAGTCCCTTGAAGAGGCAGCGAGAAACGCTCGATATGAACAGCTGGCCGAGATCGCGACGGCAACAGGCTGCTCGATCGTCGCCGTCGCGCACACCGCCGACGATCAGACGGAAACGATCCTGCACCACCTGATCCGAGGCACCGGGCTCGCCGGCCTGAGCGGGATGCCGAAGTCGCGGTTTCTGTGTGACGAAGTGCGGCTGTTTCGACCGTTGCTGGGCTTCCGCCGGTCGCAGATCGAGGAGTGGCTCGCGGAGCTGGAGCAGGACTTCCAGACTGACGCGTCAAACGATGATCGAGGCTTCACTCGCAACCGCATCCGTCACGACCTGCTGCCGCTGCTTGAAGAACAGTTCAACCCGGCGTTTCGCGAGGTGCTCGCGTCGTTGTCCGCTCAGGCAGCCGAAGCGGCGGCGCTTCTGCGGCGTCAGGCCGAGGAACTCGCCGATCGAGCCGTCCAGTCAGCAACGCCCGAAACTCTGCGGATCAACTGCTCGATTCTGCAATCAGTCGACACCGTTCTCGTCCGGGAAACACTCCGCGTCATCTGGAGCCGTGCCGGCTGGCCACTCAAACGCATGGGCTATCGCGAGTGGCAGCGGCTGGCGGAACTCGTCTCTGACGGCACAGCAGCTAACCTTCCTGGCCAGATCGACGCCCGCCGCCGAGGCTCGTTGCTGATTCTGACGCGGCCATCATCTGAACCGGCTCAAGGAAATCAGTGATGAGCGATCCGCCCGTCGAAATTCGAAACCTGTTCGGCGAAATCGACGGCGAACGTCCGGACGAACTGTTCGAGACGCTGCTGCAGATTCCCGGTGCGAAGCTCGAACGCATCGTCTCGACTGGCCAGGCAACTCCGCCGGGCGAGTGGTACGACCAGGCTGGCGATGAATGGGTCATTCTGCTGACCGGTGCGGCACGACTGCGGTTCGAGTCACCGGACATCGAGCACGAATTGAAGCCTGGCGACTACCTGCTGATTCCCGCACGCTGCCGGCACCGGGTTGAATGGACAACTCCCGACGAACCGTCGGTGTGGCTCGCGCTTCACTTCTCGACGTCAGTCGAGAAATAGCGGAAGGGCGCAAGCCCTCCGGCGTTTTGTGATTGCGCGGTCGACCGGAGGGCTTGCGCCCTTCCGCTAACTTTTGACGCGGGGAAGCTACTCGCCCGCGAGCAATCCCAGCGAGCGCAGCTTGCCGGCGCATTCGTCGCGTTCGCGGCTGCGTTTGAGTTCGCGCCACGATTCGTCCTGCACTTCGAGAAACAGCCCTTCGCTGTATGGCGGGGCGAGGCCGCGTTCGGCGGCGGTTGAGGCCAGTCGCTGGATGACGCCCCGGTCCAGGCGGCTGAGGAACTGGCCTTCGCGGCGGTAATCAACGAACGCTTCCCAGACGAGTGGGAACAGCGGCTTGACGATCTGCTCGCCAATCGTCGTCGCGTAATCACGAATCTCCAGCTGAGCGTGCGAGTCCATTCGCAGAGCCAGGAAGTGCAGCAGGTTGTGCAGGTCGACCTTCCAGTAAGCCTCGGTGTACGTCGCCAGCGGCAGGTCCTTGCGTGCCTGTTCGCGAGCAACACCCTGCTCAATTCGCTGCTCGTACAGCTTGCGAGCGGAGTCCTGAAACTCGCGCTCGGATTCGGTCAGTGCCGCGCCAAGCTCTGCGTCGAGGAAGCCTTCGCTGCCCTGGCGGTTCGATTCCGACTGCGTTCGCCACTGATCCGGCGGAGTCGTCTGAGCAGCGTCAATCGCCAGTGAGTAGCGAGTGCTGTACTCGTTGACGTTCGCGGTGCGGTGCCGAATCCACTGCCGCCAGCAATCCATCGGCACGCGGACCAGCAGTTTGATCTAGGCCATCT
>JAPOLP010000851.1 GCA_029977045.1 Planctomycetota bacterium | reverse complement strand
GGCCTGAGCACTGTTGAAGAGGAATGGTCGCCAGGTCGTCAGCGACTGGAAGTCAGACACACGGACGAGATCGTTGAGGTCGACGTCGCGGCCTCGGGTTCCATCGGCGAGCGTCGCGTCAGCAAAGTCGTCGACTTCGATCACCGGCCAGTGTTCGAGAATCTTCTGCCACCAGACAGCGGTCTCCTCAGGCGAGTAATGCGCCGGCTGCTTTAGCAGTTCCACAGGCAGCAGTTCATTCAGGCGTCGACTGCCGGACGGAAACGTGTACCGCGTCGCCATGTGCATCGCCGTCATGTACGACATCTGAGCCTTCCAGCAGAACTCGACCATCTCGGGCGACTTCGCGGCGAAGGCTCCGGTATCGATCAGGTAGTAGAAGTACCAGTACTGCTTCAGGTCATCGAGCCGCCGCTGCTCGTCAGGCTCGACCGCCGGGTCGACCTTCGCATCTGCCGCCTCGATCAGGCGGGTCGCCCTGGCCCAGGCCGCCGGAGCGTTCGCCGGGAAGTTGTCGATCAGCAGGAAGTCATAGTACGCCTTCATCTCCTGCCAGCCGGAACCGTACGCCCGCTGCAGCCAGCGGTCGCGGAGTGCGTCGAGTTCTTCCGGAGTCTGCTCGACATCCCATAACACGTCACTGAGCAGGTAATACGCCAGCCCGTACTTGCCCGAGTTGAAGTCGATCTCGTGATTGAGCGCCCGCACGCCAGAATCAAACTTCGCCTTCATGTCGCGGAGAATGCTCGCCGGAGCGGCACTCCACTTCGCCGGGATACCGTTCAGCGAACTGTCGTGGTAGTACGCGAGGCTGATGATGCGGTACTCGCCGGACGGCTCACGCGGCAGCAGCTTGCCGAACGCGGCGGCAACGTCGAGCGGCCGCGCAAAGTGCTTCCACTCGCCCAGGCCGCGATGCTTCGGGTAGCCAGCGATCATCACGCGGATGCGCGGATCGAGATTGAAGTGCGGCGGGATGTCGTGGAACGCGTAGCTGTAGAGGCTGCAGCGGACGAGTTCCTTTTTCGATCGCCCGGTCGAGGTCACACGTTGCTGCTCGGGTAGCGTGTCGATCCAGCGGTCGAATTCGCTGAGCAGCCAGTTGTTGAACGCGAATACGGCGTCGGCAGGCGTCGCGTAATCCCACTGCTCGGTCGGCTGATCGATTCCCCGGTAACCGTGCAGCACATACGGCTGCGGCCAGTCCCGTCCAATCGACTTGAGGTACTCCGGATACCAGTTGCGGTGCTCGGGCGACATCCAGTCGGCGATGCGCTGATAACCGGCGCCGTCCTCCGCTTCGGTCCCGAACACGAAGACCTCATCCGGCTGCGCCGCGAAGTGGCTCTCTGCTCGCTGCTTCAGAGCGTCGAGCACAATCCCGCGTGCCGACGGCGACGACGTGTCGAGGTTGACCTGCATCCCGACCAGCTTCTGCTCTTTCCACTCTTTGCCGTCCGAGAGGAACACGCGACGGTGCCCGTCCTCACCTTTCTGGTCGGTATTGATCCACAGGTGCGACGCGTTTGATTCGGACGCGGTCGGACGATCGGCATCCAGCCCGAGATGGTTACCCGCTGTGAGGAAACCATCCGTCGAACCGGTCTCCAGCATCTGCTCGACCATTAGACGGTGGTACTGATACAGAGCGTGCCCTGGAAACGAAGCCATCGAGCGGCCATGGTCACGGATCGAGATCGCCCAGCGGGGATAGCTGACGCTGACGGGCTCGTCGCGAGGATCACTGAGCTGCAGATTCGGGCCGGTCATGATAGTGCCGACGCCGTAATACTGGCCGCTCGTCGGAGTCAGCCGACGCAGATAGAAACTCGGGCGGTCCGCGTGTTCGATGTCAAAGACCAGTCGCTTCCGGTCACGCGGCACGTGAATCCAGTTCGGCCCCATGCCCAGAACTTCGTAGCCGACCGACTCCAGCAGAGCCGGAACAGCCGCAATCAGACCGTCAGCGGTGTTCGCCACAACCAGCAGCCGGTCGCGCTCGCTCCGCAGGCAGAAAGCTTCAAGGTGGTTGTACGCGTCGGAACCGTCGTTCCTCAGAGCCTGCTGAATAAACGCGTCGCCCTGCAGTTCCGGCGGAGCGTTGCGGACAAGCAGCAACACGATGCCGCGCGAGACATCTCGATCACTGCGAACGTCGAGCGTCTGCCCGGTCATCCGGGCAATCCCTTCCTGCAGAAACCGCACAGCGTCAGCAAGCCTTGCCTTGTCCGATCCCGCCGGCACCCGCGGAGCACTCAGTTCCGCCCAGTCGAACCCGGCTCCCGAACCCACATCGAACTGCAGAACAATCGACGTCTGCTGCCCGCGTTCAGCATCGACGGCAACAAACGGTTCGGCAGCGAACAGAGAGGCGATCGGGCTGCTCCACCCAACAGCAACTGCAACCACGATGGCCTTCAACAACGGAACATTCATCATCGTCGTGACTCCGTCGCGAGCCTGGTTTCGTCCCAACCTGCCGGGTTACTCGCCTAGGCAAAGAGTTCCTTCACCGCCCGGCCCGTGCCGTCTTCAGTAGCGTAGAACGGGCGGCGTTCGATTTCGTAGGCGGTCTTCGGGCTGATGCCCATCGCCGTGAACATCGTCGCGTGCAGGTCGGAGATCGTGACGGGGTTCTCGATGGCGACCAGCGGGCGTTCTTCGGCAGTCGCTCCGTAGAGGAAGCCCTTCTTCATGCCGCCGCCGAACATGACGACCGACGTTCCACCGGTGAAGTGGCGGTGCTGGCCGTAGTGCTTGCGTTCCTCGATCGTGTCGACTTTGAACGTCGCCTGGTCATTCGCGTTCGAGCCCGGAGCACCCTCGATCAGCATGTCGCGGCTGAATTCGCTGGCGATGACGATCAGCGTGCGATCGAGCAGGCCGCTCGCTTCGAGATCCAGAACCAGTTGCGCAATCGGACCATCGATCTCGCTGTGCAGCCGAGCGACCGTGTCATGCCCGTCCTTGTGCGTGTCCCAATGGATGAACGGGATGTACTCCGTCGTGACTTCGACAAACCGCGCGCCGGCTTCGACGAGTCGCTTCGCCAGCAGGCAGCCCTGACCGAAGCGCCCTGTGTCGTACTTTTTGAAGCTCTCTTCTGGTTCCAGTGAGATGTCGAACGCGTCGCGGTCCTTCGAGCTGAGCAACCGGTAGGCGTTGTCGATCGAGCGGAGCATCGACTCCTGATGAAACTCGGACATGAATTCGCGCTGCGGCGTCTGGTCGACAAGCTTCCGGAAGAACTTGTAGCGGTTCTCAAAACGACCCGGCGTCATGTCTCGCGGCGGGTGGGGGGGTTTTGGCGGCGTGGTGGGGGACGGGCGGGGGAT
>JAPOLP010000338.1 GCA_029977045.1 Planctomycetota bacterium | reverse complement strand
TTCTGTACGCGAAAGACCTGCTGCGTTTCTTCGGCGGGCCGCTTGAGAGTATGCCGCAGCTTCGCGAAATCTGCCGTGACGCGTTCTACGTCCCCGAGACGACCAGCGTCGACAAGCTGCTCGAAACAATGAATCGCAAACGCGTCCACATGGCCATCGTGCTCGATGAGTACGGCGGCGTGGCCGGGCTGGTGACTATGGAGGACATCCTCGAAGAAATCGTTGGCGAGATCGTCGACGAATACGATGACGAGGAAGAAGACCCGATCAGCGAGATCTCGCAGAACATCGTCGAGGTCGACGCCCGCGTGCACATCGACGACCTGATCGAGGATTACGGCTTCGATGACCTGCCCGAGGAACGCGACTACGACACGATCGGCGGCTTCGTCTTCTCCCACCTGGGCCGCATTCCCCAGCCCGAGGAAACCTTCGAGTTCGGTCGCCTGCGCGTCCAGGTCCTCGACGCCAATGAACGCCGGGTCTTGAAGGTCCGCCTCGAACTCGACGAGTCACTCAACCCGGTTGGCCATGACGACGAGTAATGAAGGTCGTCCGCGGGCCGTCTGACTCGGATGATTTCGTTGCCTTATTCGCTGTCCGAGCGAGGATCAGAATCGAGGCAGCCGACTCGGAAATCGTCCGCTCTTTTCGGTTAGCAGGCGATCGAGATGTTCGAACACGGCGTCGCTGCAGTGTTCCATTTCAGCGAGTGCTGTCGCGGCACTCGCCTCGTCCAGCCGGTGGCCGTTGTGAGTCAGCGATAGAATCCTCTTGGACGCCTGACGTACGCGGTCGTGGCGCGTATTCAGATCGCGAAATGACGGCAGTCCCACCGGGCCGCTCTGGCCGCCACCAGCCTGATACCACATTGTCAGCCGGCACTCTTCGATATCAACGGGATTCGCGGGTGGCGTTCCGTTGGCGACGCTGTTGTACGCATCGACGTTTGCCAGCAGATAATCCAGCTTGGCGAGGCTGACGAAGACGTGGTCGTTGATGCCGTTGACGCGGCACACCGCGTTCATGCTTTGTTCGTTCGTTTCTCGAATCTGCTCGTTGAATTCAGCGATGATGCCCCGCATGTGCTCGCTGCGTTCTTCGAGGCTGCGCATCTTCTCTGCCACCTGGGTGGAATTATTGAGGACTTCTTTGACCGTTTCTCCAATGCGTTCGGCGGCGTCGTGTGTCTTGTCGGACAGGTTCTTGACCTCGCCGGCAACCACGGCAAAGCCTTTACCCGCTGTGCCGGCATGAGCAGCTTCAATCGTCGCGTTGAGCGCCAGCAGCCTCGTGCTTGATGCCACGTCCTCGATCAGTTCGACAAACCTGCGAATGCCCGCCAGCTTGCGGTCGGTTTCCTCAACCAGCGTTCGCATTTCGGAAACCGCCCGGCTGAGCTGTTCCGTGTCGGCCTGAATGGAAGCTGACTCGCTCGACAGCATCTCGCAGTTCAACTCCACCTGCTGCGCACTCAGCACGTTATCTCCGCTGGAAGAAACCGACTGAGCCAGCTGCGATTGGATGTTCCTGATCTGCCTGTGGAGCTGAATGTTTTCCTGGCGAAGAATGCCGGCGAGGTCGGCTATCGAGTCGTCCGCACCTTCGAGTTCCACTGTTTCCCGACTCATCATTGGCCCCGTTTGTCGATCAGGTGAAGTCGCTGGCATTTCCTGCTTGCGGTAATGGCGAATCAACTAACGCAGAGTACCTCTCTTCCTCCGCTGTGTGCCTCCAGTTTCGTCAATTTGCCTCCCCGATCTTCAGGCGGCTCTTTCAGGGCGAAGTGATGATTGACTCAGATGTTGTTTTGCGATTGTTTGCGGACAGACACAGACCTCGATTTTCCTGGCTGGGGAATTCTACTGCCGGTCCTGCGCGGCCATTTTACGCGTCTCAGCGAGGATGATTCTGGTTGCTGTCGGAGGTGATTCCCCGCTCAGCCTCTGCGGGTGATTCGCGATTGGAATGTTGGAAAAGAGCACCATGCCGGGCAGGATTGTCCTGCCCGATCCAGGATGCGCTGATTGATCGCATTTCATCTGAGCATCGCTCGGACGTTCTCTTCCGTGACCGGAGAGATGACTCCCCGTTCGGTCACGATGGCCTTGATCAACCGGGCTGGCGTGACATCGAATGCCGGGTTCCAGACATCGGCTCCTTCGGGCACTGTCTGACGCCCGAAGCCGTGAGTGATCTCGGCAGCGTCACGTTCTTCGATGGGGATTCCGTCGCCGCTGGGCAGCGATAAGTCGAACGTGCTGGACGGTGCGGCCACGTAAAACGGAATGCCGTGGGCATCGGCGAGGACAGCGACTGAGTACGTGCCGACTTTGTTAGCGGCGTCACCATTGGCCGCGATCCGGTCGGCTCCGGTGATCACCGCCTGAACTTTGCCTTCGCGCATGACCAGAGCGGCCATCGAATCACAGATCACTGTGACGGCGATGTTCCGCTGCCGGCACTCCCAGGCAGTGAGTCTGGCTCCCTGCAGCAGAGGCCGGGTTTCGTCAGCGAAGACGCGCAGATCGTGTCCTGCCGCAACGGCTGCAAAGATCACTGACAGCGCGGTGCCGTCGCCTGCTGTCGCGAGTCCGCCGGCGTTGCAGTGAGTCAGCACGCCGCCTGATTTCGGCAGCAGGCTCGCCCCATGACGTCCCATCGCCGAGCACATTTCCTGATCCTCGACGTCGATCGCACGGGCTTTGTCGAGCAGTCTCTCGAGCATGGCTGCCGGCTCAAGCTGCGGCTGTGATGCCGCGACGGCTTTCATTCGATCCAGTGCCCAGAACAGGTTGACCGCGGTTGGACGGCTCGTTGCCAGGAAATCCGTGACTTCAGCCAGTCGCGCATCGAACGCCGCCCGGTCTGCGTACTCGCGTCCCTGCAGCCCGACAATCGTCCCGTAAGCCGCCGAAACTCCAATCGCCGGGGCACCGCGAACTCGCAGGGATCGAATGGCTTCCCAGACCGTCTCGACCGTCTCGCAGTCGATTTCCAGAAACTCAGCCGGCAGCTTTGTCTGGTCGATCATTCGCAATCGCCCCGGCAGTCCCCCCTGCCAGCTCAGCGTGCGTGGAATTGAGGTCATCGTTAGCTCCGTATGAGACGCCGGTCCGGCGTGGGACTTTGTCAGAGGCGCGCACGGTAGGGCACTGTGTCGTTGATCGAAAGCGTCGGCTCTTCGACATTGGGGCCGTCCGTTTCGACTTGCTGCCGTGCCAATTGCCGACCGATCTGCCAGACTTCCCGCCCGCGACCATGCGCCGTTACGGCGGCCTCACTGCAAACCTGACACACCCACGGAGACGTCTTATGCCCACACTGTTTCGATGGCTGGCCTTTGCCGTTCTGACGACTTTTGCAACGCATTCGGCCAATCCAGTCGCCCAGGCTGACGACGGCAAGCTGCGGATCATCGCGTTCGGAGCGCACCCCGACGATGTTGAGTTCCGACTCGGTGGCTGCGCGGCGAAGTGGGCGGCCCTCGGACATCACGTCAAGTTTGTCTCTGTGACGAACGGCGACATCGGGCACTGGAATATGGCGGGCGGCCCACTGGCGATTCGTCGCACCGCTGAAGTTCACGAAGCGGCGAAGCGACTCGGCATCGTCACGGAAGTGCTCGACATCCACGACGGCGAGATCATGCCGACGCTCGAAACTCGCAAGGTCATCGCCCGCCTGATTCGCGACTGGCAGGCCGACGTCGTGCTGACTCACCGTCCGTACGACTACCACCCGGATCATCGTAACTGCGGGCTCGTGGTCCGCGACGCCGCGTTCATGATCAAGGTGCCGTTCTACGTTCCCGACACGCCGCCAGTGAAGAAGAACACCGTCTTCCTGTACTTCCCCGACAGCTTCACGAAACCGTACCCGTTCGACGCCGACATCGCGGTCTCGATCGACGATGTCTGGGACAAGAAGCTGAACGCGGTCGACGCTCTCGAATCGCAGGTTTACGAAGGCGGAGCACTCGGTTCCGAAGAGACACTGATCCAGCGCAAGGCCGCCGACCCGGTCGCTCGCAAAGAGATCCTGCGAGCAAGCTGGGAACGCCGCGACGGCGGCACGGCGAATCGCTTCCGCGATGTTCTAGTCGAGTGGTACGGCGAGGAAGCCGGCAAGGCTGTGAAGTTCGCCGAAGCTTTCGAGGTTTGCGAGTACGGCTTCCGTCCCGGCAAGGCCGAGCTGAAGCGGCTGTTCCCGTTCTTCGGCGAGTAGTCAGATTCTCAGCGTGATTTGTAGCGGCAGGGCGCAAGCCCTCCGGTCGATTGCTGGCCGGCTGCCGCAACGCCGGGCGGCTTGCGCCGCTCCGCTACCTGTTTGAGGAGCCTCACTGTGCTTCGTCCAGTTTTGCTGCTTGCGTCACTGGTTCTTGCTGCAACTTCGCCGTTGGCACACGCCGCCAAGCGGCCCAACGTCCTGGTCATCCTCTCCGACGATCAGGGCTGGGGCGATCTCAGCCTCAACGGCAACGCGAACCTCAGCACGCCGAATATCGACTCGCTGGCTCGCGACGGGGCGAGCTTCGACCGGTTCTACGTCTGCCCGGTCTGCTCGCCGACGCGAGCCGAGTTCCTCACCGGGCGATATCACCCACGCGGCGGCGTCTATAGCACGTCAGCTGGTGGCGAGCGGCTTGACCTCGACGAGATGACGATTGCCGACACGTTTCGCGCCGCGGGCTACGCGACCGGGGCGTTCGGCAAGTGGCACAACGGAATGCAGTATCCGTATCACCCGAACGGTCGCGGGTTCGACGAGTATTACGGGTTCTGCTCCGGGCACTGGGGTCACTACTTTGACCCGCTGCTCGAGCACAACGGGCGACTCGTTCAGGGAGAAGGCTTCTGCATCGACGACTTCACGAATCACGTTATCGAGTTCATGGAGTCGAGCCGAAAGCAAAACCAACCGTTCTTCGCGTACCTGCCGCTGAATACGCCGCATTCGCCAATGCAGGTTCCGGATCGCTTCTGGAAGAAGTTCGCGGATGCCGACCTGGCCATGCACAATCGCGAGCCGCAGAAAGAGGACCTGCAGCACATTCGGGCTGCACTGGCAATGTGCGAGAACATTGACTGGAACGTCGGTCGGCTGCTCAAGAAGCTCGACGAACTGCAGATCGCCAAGAACACGATTGTCGTTTACTTCTGCGACAACGGCCCGAACGGCGTGCGCTGGAATGGCGACATGAAGGGCCGGAAAGGCTCGACCGACGAAGGTGGAGTCCGCTCACCGCTGCTGATCCGCTGGCCGGGCGGGATCCCTGTCGGGCGCAAGGTTCCACAGAACGGAGCCGCGATCGACCTGCTGCCGACGCTGGCTGACCTCGCCGGAATCAAGGTCGCCAGTCATAAGAAGCTCGACGGCATCAGTCTCAAACCAGTGCTGGCTGGCGATGGTGCGAACTGGTCGGACCGGATGATCTTCTCGCACTGGAACAACAAGGTCGCTGTCCGCACCGAACAGTTCTGCCTCGACAACGACGGCAAGCTGTTCGAACTCGATCGCGACCCTGGCCAGCGTCAGGACATCTCGGCGGACCATCCCGACATGACGCGCCGACTGCAGATAGCCGTCAAAGCCTGGCGCGACGAACTGCTGCCCGGTCTGCGCGACGACAAACGAGCGTTCGTGATCGGGCACCCCGACTATCGCTACACCCAGATCCCTGCCCGCGACGGAGTCGCTCACGGAGCGATCAAACGCTCGAACCGCTTCCCGAACTGCTCGTACTTCACGAACTGGATTAATGCCGAAGACGTGATCACCTGGGAAGCCGAAGTGCCTGCTGACGGAACATTCGACGTCGAGGTCTACTACGCGTGCCCGCAGGTCGACGTCGGCTCGACGATCGAACTGAGTTTCGGCGACGCTCGCCTGACCGGGAAGATCACCGAGCCTCACGATCCACCTCTCAGAGGTTCCGAGCAGGATCGCGTCGAGCGGGCCGAGTCGTACGTCAAGGACTTCCGACCGCTGAAACTTGGCACGATCGACCTCAAGAAGGGACGAGGCACGCTGACGCTAAAGGCCCTCGACAAACCCGGCTCGCAGGTCATGGAATTCCGCCTGCTGATGCTGACTCGTCGCGGGAATTGAGTCAGCCATCGCACGGTACCCAGTTGCGACGCGGCCTGGGGCAGAACACAAGGCAGCCGTCCGTTAACCTTGGGGCTCAATTCCTGGCGAGCCTTCTCCCGTAACCGAGCGTTCCGATGCTGGCTTCAGTTCAGATGTTTGCTGCACGCTTCCTGATCTTCGTCCTATTCCTGTCCGTCATTTTGTTGACGCGACCCGTCACCGCTGAAGACGACAAACCGGTGGCGGCGTCGCGAGCGGAAGAGGTCTTCGCCAACCGCGTTCTGCCGATCTTTCGCGAGAAGTGTTTTGCCTGTCACGGCGACGATCCCGGCGAGATTCGCGGCGAATTCAACATGCTGACGCGCGAGGGGCTGTTGAAAGGCG
>JAPOLP010000254.1 GCA_029977045.1 Planctomycetota bacterium | reverse complement strand
GGCTGTTCCGCCGGGCACTCGACGTTGCCGAACTGCAGGCGCTGATCGAACCAGGACGCCAGTTCGCAATGCGGCCACCGGACGAGCCACGAAAGAACCTCTCATTGACACTTGGCGAACGCCACTTCTCCGGAGTGTTGCAGCAGGACGCCTTTCTCACTGTGCGTCTTCCAGCGGGGCTGTTGAGCGTCGCGGCGAAGTACGACGGAGCGACTCCGGTTGACCAGGTCGTCCTGACCCCGCTGCCCGACGAGGATGAACTCGCGCGGCGGTTTGCTTCGTTTGAAAAACGCTCGCCGCGCATCGGAGTGCACGTCGGTCTGCGGCGTGACTGCGGCAGCACACTGAACCAGGTTGGAAAGGCTCAGACTGTTGCTGGAACCGATCTGCAGGAGTTCCTCTTCGAGGGAGCGATCAGCAACTTTCCAAGCCCGGACGTCGAGAAGGACAACGTCAACTACCTCGCCGGCGTCCGCGAGATCGGAGTTCGCAGCGAGTTCACCGACGGTCGCGACATGCCTCGCCTGCTCATTCGGTCGATTGAGTTCGAGGGTCCGTATTACGAGACCTGGCCGCCGCGAACGCACCGGGCCATCTTCGTCGAGTCACCAAACCAGAACGATCCGTCGGCGTACGCCCGCGAAGTCATCAGCCGATTCGCGACGCGAGCGTTTCGGAGACCAGTCAGCGACGACGAGCTGACTTCGCTGCTGGCGGTATTCAATGAGTCGTTCTCGGCGAGCAGCAACTTCAATCACAGCATCCGCGACGCACTGCTCGTCGTGCTGACGTCGCCGCAGTTTCTGTTTCTGATCGAAAACAGCGAGTCGCCGCAGGCTGAGCCACTCGATGATCACGAGCTGGCGTCCAAGCTGTCTTACTTTCTCTGGAACACCGCTCCCGATCAGGCCTTGCTCGAACAGGCAGCGGCTGGTTCGCTGCGGACGTCGCTCGACGAAGAAGCTGCCCGGCTGATCGGTGATCCGAGGTTCGATCAGTTTGCCGAGCAGTTCGTTTCGCAGTGGCTGAATCTCGACAAGGTGGAGATCGTCGAAGTCGACCGGCAGAAGTTTCCAAAGCTGACCCGCGATACGAAGACGAACCTGCGGGACGAGCCTGTTGAGTTTCTGAAGCACCTGATCCGCCACAACCTGCCGCTGCGGAATCTCATCCAGTCGGACTTCGTCGTCGCGAATGAAGTTGTCGCCGGTTACTACGGCCTCGCGGACCGGACGGAGAGCGGCTTCGAGTTCGTCCCGGTCGCGCACGACAACCCGCAACTGGGTGGCGTGCTGACTCAGGCCGCGATTCTGGCCGGGCTGTCGAACGGGCGCGAGCCGAATGCGGTGAAACGCGGAGCCTGGTTCGCTCGCAAGATCATTGCCGAACCGCCCGCTCCGCCGCCGCCGAACGTGCCGGGTATCCCGGAGAATGATGGCTCGCAACTGACGCTGGCTCAGAAGCTCGAACGGCACCGCACGCAGAAGGGCTGCCTGAAGTGCCACTCGGGCATTGACCCGTGGGGCATCCCGTTCGAGCAGTACGACGCGGGCGGCCTGTTCCGGTCAACGCAGCCGGACGAGGCTCGGTCGCAGCTCCCGGACAAAACCGAAGTCAACGGCGTCAACGAACTGCAGCGGTACCTGATCGAGGACCGAATCGATCAGGTGGCGTTCAGCGTGCTGAAGCATCTGGCCATCTACGCCACCGGCCGCAGCCTGACCTGGAACGAGATTGACTTTCTGAAGCGAAACGGGCCACGATTGAAGTCCGACGGCTACCGGATGCAGGATATGGTCCGCTTCGTCGTCGCAAGCCCGATGTTTCTGGAGAAGTAAAGGTGCAGTCGGGCAGCGTAAAGGCCCGAAGACGCAGAGAAACGCGAAGCACGATTCTCTGCGAACCTTTGCGCCGCTGCGTCTTTGCGCTGCAGACAGTTTCAATAGTTCTGATTTAAGAGTTCCCAAAGGACTGCCAATGGCCGCTCCCGTCAAACTTGATCGTCGTTCCGTGCTCAAAGGCCTGGCCGGAGCGTCGCTGGCGTTGCCCGTTCTGGAAGCGATGGGGGCCGAAGTCGCCGAGCAGATTCCGCGGCGGTTCTGTGCGATGTACACCGCAAACGGGATGTCGCTGCCGAAGGCCGAGCATGGCATTGGCGACTGGCACTGGTTTCCGCAGGTCGAAGGCAGCGAGTTCGAGTTCGGCAAGTCGACCGAGCCGCTCAAGCCGTTCCGCAACCAGGTCAGCTTTCTCGGTGGCCTGCATCACCCCAGTGGCCCGAAGGCGGATCCGCACGTCTGTTCGGACATGTGGCTGACTGGAGCCCCGCTGCATAACCCGAAACCGGGTACGTATAACACTGTCGGCCTCGACCAGGTCATCGCTCAGCACACGAAGCAGCACTGCCGCCAGCCGTCGCTGGTGCTGTCGATCGATGCCGGTACCGGGTTCCTGTCGCGAACGGGAACGATCTCGTACAGCCTCGAAGGCAAGCCGATCCCTGCTGAGAATAATCCGCGACGCGTCTTCGACCGGCTGTTTCGCGGCGACAAGGCGTCGCTGGAACAGGAACGCGAACAACTGCAGCGGCGGATCAAGCTGGTCGACGCCGTGCTCGAAAACGCCCGCGCGCTGAATCGCCGGCTCGGCAAGTCCGACCGCGAGAAGATGGATCAGTACCTGACCTCGCTGGACGAAGTCGAATCGCGGCTGATCGCGTCCGAAAAGTGGATCGACATCCCGATCAAGCAGCAGGATTACTCGCACCTGAACCTCGATGCGAACAACGAGGGCGAACCTGCCGAGTACTACCGCAACATGTTCGACCTGATCGCTCTGGCTTTCGACGCCGACATCACGCGATCGGTCGCCTTCATGCTGAACCGGGAGGACGGCATGGGCATCAGCGATACCTTCCCGCTGAAGCTCGGCCTGACCCGCACGCACCACAGCCTCTCGCACGCCGGCGACAAGGACGGCCAGCTTGAGTTCGCGAAGTACGACCGCTTCCTCAGCGAACAGCTCGCCCACTTCTTCAATCGTCTGAACGAGTATCAGGACCGCAACGGCGCGATACTCGACAACACGATCGTCCTGTACGGCAGTGGAGCCAGTACCACGCACAATCCACGCAACATCCCGACACTGGTTGCGGGGGGCGCCGCCATGGGCCTGCAGCACGGTACCTACTGGCGAAAAGACAACACGCGAATGTACAACGTCTATCTGAGCATCCTGCACTCGATGGGCATCGAAGCCGAAACCTTCGCCGACAGCACCGGCACGGTCAGCGACTCAATCTTCAGCCGAGTGTGACTCGAAGCAGGGCCGGTTCCCGCCGGCCAGCAGGTGTTTGGGAGATGGCCGGTGGGAACCGGCCCAGCGGAGACTAAGGGGCTGGTCGAAAGACGATGAGGTCGGCTCCGCCTTGTTGCCAGCCCGACCACTGATCCCGCAGGTGAACGTGCTGTGCGCCGTCTTCGATCTGAGTGGCAGCCTCCTCAAGAAACTTCGCAAGCTCACGAAGTAGCTCGGGCGAGGAGCTGAACGTTACTTCGGACAACTCAAGCGGCGACTCACACACATCGTCGTTCCGGGGATAACCATACGCCTTCAACTGGTTCATGTGGCTGCTCGTTAACATGCTGCTGAAAGAACGACCGATTAAAACACAGGCAGCACTGTCCAACAATCCGATCAAGCGGTCAGACGGCGGCGGCATCGTCAAAGAAACGGAGCTTCCAACCAGTGGCAAATTCTCGCACAAGCGGTTTCTTCCTGACGATGCTGTTTGCTGGCCTATGCGCAGCACAGATGCAATGCAGGGCTGCTGAGAAGCCGAACGTTCTCTTCATCGCGGTTGATGATCTCAACGACTGGACCGGTTGTCTGGGCGGTCATCCTCAGGCCAGGACGCCGAATATCGATCGGCTGGCGGCCAGCGGAGTGCTGTTCACGAACGCTCATTGCGCTGCGCCGGCCTGTAATCCGTCGCGGACCGCGATCATGACGGGCATCTCGCCGCATCGGTCCGGGCTGTACGAGAACGGGCAGAAGATGCGCGAGGTGCTGCCCGATGCCGAGCTGCTACCCAGATACTTCTCGCGGCACGGGTACTGGTCGGCGGGATCGGGCAAGCTGCTGCACTACTTCATCGACGCCGCGTCGTGGGACGAGTACTTCCCGGCGAAGGAAACCGAGAACCCGTTTCCGCGAACGCTCTACCCGGACAAGCGACCGGTCAGTCTGCCGCGCGGCGGTCCGTGGCAGTACGTCGAAACCGACTGGGGCGGGCTCGACGTGACGGATGAGGAATTCGGTGGCGACTGGTTCGTCTCGCAGTGGGTTGGCGAGCAGCTTCGGCGGGAGCACGAGAAACCGTTCTTTCTGGCCTGTGGCATCTACCGACCGCACGAACCCTGGTTCGTCCCACAGAAATACTTCGACCAGTATCCGCTTGACGTAATCCAGGTTCCGCCGGGGTATCGCGAAGACGATCTCGACGACCTGCCGCCGGCGGGAAAGCGACGCGGTCCGAACCGCTACTTCGCTCACATCCAGCAGCACGCCCAGTGGAAGCAGGCGATTCAGGGTTACCTGGCGTCGATCGCGTTTGCCGATGCGATGGTCGGTCGCGTGATGGAAGCTCTGGAACAGGGACCGAATCGCGACAACACGATCGTCGTTCTGTGGAGTGATCACGGCTGGCATCTGGGTGAGAAGCAGCACTGGCAGAAATTCACCGCGTGGCGAGTCTGCACCCGAGTCCCGCTGATCGTCCGCGTGCCGCCCGGAACTCCAGGACTCGAAGCCGGCACGACGGCAGGCAGCGTCAGCGACCGCCCGACGAACCTGCTCAGTCTGTATCCCACCCTGACCGAACTGGTCGGCCTGCCGCGCAAGGAAGACAACGACGGCCCGAGTCTCGTCCCGCTGCTGCGTGACGCGAAAGCCGACTGGCCGCACGTTTCGCTTACGCACCTGGGCGAACCCGGTTCGTATGGCCTGAGTGCCGACCGCTGGCGGCTGATCCATTACGCGAACGGCGACGAGGAACTCTACGACGTTGCCTCGGATCGGTATGAGTGGACGAACCTGGCAACTCGCCCCGAGCACGTCGGACGGCTGGCGTCGTTGAGGAAGCAGGCTCCGACCGAGTTCGCTCCGCTCGTCGCCCCGAAAGACGAATCACTGCCGCAACTGAAGTGGCACGTTCTCAAAGACGAGCCCGCCCCGGCATCGAAGCCCGACGGCTCGCCGTTCGACGTCGTCTTCATCAACCGCAGCCCGGCGACCATTCGGCTGCACTGGATGGACCAAACGGGGCACCCTCGACTATATGGCGGTATTGCCCCCCGCGATCGCAAACGCCAGCAGACTCGCCCCGGAGCCGTCTGGCTGATTACCGACGAAAACGACCAGCCACTCGGCTACTTCGAGATCGGCGACCGCGCCGCTCAGGCAGTTGTTCCCAACTAGCATCGACTCCGAACCTCGACCATTCACACAAGTCGGAACGTTCCGATTTTGAACAGACGACAACGAAGGAAACGAAGCAGTCGCGATTCTGCCCTTCGTCATCGTCGTTGCCTTCTGTTCGCAGAATTCATGCCATCTGCAGTCAGGCGGTCGGTGGGATCCGGCCCTGCCGTTTGCGACCACACCGAAGTACTTACAACAGGGATATCCGATGAAAATCACAGGTCTGAAGGTCTACCAGGTTGACCTGCCGCTGCACGAAGGCAATTACAGCTGGTCGGAAGGCAAGAGCGTCGACGTGTTTGATTCGACGGTCGTTGTCGTCGAGACCGACTCGGACATCACGGGGACCGGCGAGGTCTGTCCGCTGGGACCGGTTTATCTGCCGGCGTATGCGGCGGGGGCTCGGACGGGGCTGCAGGAACTGGGGCCGCAGTTGCTCGGCGAAGATCCGACGCAGCTCGTCAAACTCAACCGGACGATGGACCGGGTGCTCAAGGGGCATCCGTATGTGAAGTCGGCGGTCGACATGGCCTGTTGGGATATCCTCGGCAAGGTCGCCGGCCTGCCGGTCTGCTCGCTGCTGGGCGGGCGGTATGGCGAGGATGTCGTGCTGTACCGGGCGATCTCGCAGCGACCTGCGGATGAGATGGCTCAGAACGTCGCTGACTATAGATCCGAAGGCTACCGCCGCTTCCAGTTGAAAGTCGGCGGCCGACCGGACGACGACATCGAACGCATCCGCGCCGTGCGTGAGATCCTGGAACCCGGCGACAAGCTGATCGCCGATGCCAACACCGGCTGGCTGATGCACGAGGCGATGCGCGTCGTCAACGCCGTCCGCGACGTCGACGTCTACATCGAACAGCCGTGCCCGTCGTACGAGCAGTGCCTGAGCATCCGCCGCAACACAACGCTGCCCTTCGTGCTCGACGAAGTCATCGACTCGGTCGACGCGATTCTGAAAGGCGCCGCCGACGGTGCGATGGACGTCGTGAATATCAAAATCAGCAAGTTCGGCGGCCTGACGAAGGCGAAGCAGGCTCGCGATTTGTGCGTCTCGCTGGGCATCGCGATGACGATCGAAGACAGCTGGGGCGGCGACATCATCACGGCGGCGATCTCGCACCTCGCCCACAGCACGCCGACCGAGTACCTCTTCACGTCCACCGACTTCAACAGCTACGTCACCCAATCCATCGCAGACGGAGCCCCCCACCGAGTCAACGGTCGCATGTCCGCCTCCACCGAGCCCGGCCTGGGCATCGCGCCAAAACTCGACGTCCTCGGCGACCCCGTCTGGGAATGCCGTCTATAGCTGCTGGCCGTACCAGGCTCCGCGCCGTTACGGCAGATCGATCGATGCAAAGCTGCCGAAACTTGCTCGACACGGCCCGACCAGCACCGGGTGAACGGAGCTGGACTGAGCCTGCGAAGGAAGCCCAGGGGGATCTCGCGAGCACCAGAGCAACCAGGGCTTCGCTCGTACCTCGCTCCAGCCTCGGCCACCCAATCTCGCCGTTACGACCTTACGGTCGATGCAGCGTTGCCGGAGCGGCGCAGAGCCTAGTCCGGCCTACAAAACTGTGGGGCTGAATTCACCCGAACGCGACCTGGCTGGCCAGCGAGTGCGTCTGGTTCTTTTTCTGTCGTCTAGTCCAAGCGCCGCGTCTTGGTGACTGCTGTCAGGCAGTTGTGACTTCTTCTTGGATCCGCTTCGCCTCGTCGGAGTCGACGTAGTCGCTGTGGCAGGAGGCTTTGCCGTCGTCGCTGGTGACGGAATTCTTCGTCTTTGATGCCAGCTTGTGGATCTCATCCGGTGAGAGAACTCCGCGCGCGTCGAGGATGGCGAGCTGGTCGGCGTTGAGGGCGGCGCTGACCTTGGCTTTGTCCCAGGCGTAGTCCTCGTCCTTGCCGGAGACGAACATCTCGATTTCCTTCGAGATGCGGACGCTGCACCAGTCGTGGCCGCACATCGCACAGAAGTCAGTATCGACGTCGAGGTCTTCGTCGTGCAGGGCGCGGGCGAGTTCCGGGTCGAAGCTCAGCTCGAAGTGCTTCTCCCAGTTAAGTGCCGCGCGAGCCTTCGTCAGTTCGTCGTCCTGATCTCGTGAGCCGGGAATTCCGAGGGCAATGTCTGCGG
>JAPOLP010000305.1 GCA_029977045.1 Planctomycetota bacterium | reverse complement strand
GCCTGTTCTTCGCCAACGCCTCATCGACTTCCTCGACCGTCGGCAGTCGGTCGATGACTTCCTCGTCCATTTCAAGCTCCTCCGTAGCCAGGCGCGATGTGAAACAACGCGGCACACGCTACAGACGCACTCGACGCTCACGGGGACAGTCGAATGTACTTTCGACGGGAGCTAAACCGGCCAATCCAAAACGGCGGTTTTGTTCTTTGGAGAAATCTTCAGCGATGGCGCGCCAGCAAGTTCATTCAAAGCAGTCTGGAGATCTTTCAAGCCTCGCGCGACGTCGGTCCCCTGAATTCGCCAACAGTTCTCTTGCTGGCCGATCGTCGCGAAGTTGGTCGCGTGTTTTCGCCTGGCCAGAAACTTGAATCGCGCCAGTAGGAATGGCCGTCCGATTAGGGCCGTTTCAACCAGTTTGCAGATTTCCTCGCGGACTGCTTCCGCCTTCTGGACTGCCTGTTCCTCCTTGCGAGTTGAACGCTGAATTTTCGATCGAGGCTGACGAACGCTTCTTTGCTTCGCTGCTTCCTGTGCAGCATGGCAGTACTCCTGTTTGAGCAGGTCATGCAGCCGATCAAAACGGACGGTGGTAAGCGGCTTCAGTTGCATCCGAATCTTCGGCCACCATTTCTTGAGGTTGGCCTCATCGAGTTCAACTTGCTTTGCCGATCGTTTCACGCCGGCGATTCCGGACACATAACCCTTCGGGTTGACGATCGCGGAAAACACGCGAGCGACGATCTGCCCTGCTGCACAATGCCAGCTCGTTGCTGGAAATCCGTAAGGAAGGCCGATGTCTTCACTCGTGTCAGCGACGCCAATGAATTGCTCCGTGACAGCCGGAGACTCTCCAGGATCGGACAAAACGGCCTCTACCAGACCGCCGACGATGAAAGCATCTGGTGGCTTTCTCCGCGAATCGATCTTGGTGACAGCGGCGACAATCCAGTGCGCGGTATTAAGCGAAGTCAGCACCAGGTCGTGAACTCTCCGAAGCTCATCGTCTTTCTTTTGCGCCATCGCCGTCGTCCTGAAAACGGCATCCTGCAGGCAAAATCGGAGCAGGCAGGCAGGACTCCCGCTTTTCGACTGGCCGGTCTAGCTCCGTAGCGAGCAAGATCGCGATGTGCAGCAGCGATTGTCCAGTCAGATCGGAAATGTCAATCCAGCAGCCCGAGAGCGCGGATTCCGGTCAGGTCAGGAAGCGGTTCACCTCGCTCGCGCATTCCGGCGAGTTCGCCTTCAAGTGCCGGGACGACGTTGGCCATGCGGCGTCGCCAATCTGACTTCTGTCCGTGGGTTGCCCGCTTGTCGCGGCTGATTTCGGCGAGAGCCATGACCCACTCGATTTGAGCGACAGCTCGCGGTCGCCCTGCAACCCGCAGCTTGAAGGCCCAATCGAACCAGTTTGCTCCGCGCAATCCGTCCTTGGCCTGCTGCTTTTCCAATCGCTCGATTCGCTGCCGCACTGGCATCAGGCACACTCCCTTCCAACAGAATGCGATCGCTCTTCCAGCGTCCTTAGTCGTTGTTCAAGTTCAACTGAATCCCGGAACTTCAATGACTGCTCCAGGATGCACCGGGCAGCCTGAATTCGGGCAGCAGGAGCCGCCTGGCCGTCGGCGTGTATCTCTTCCAGCGTTGATAGTGCTCGGGAAATCATCGCCCCGATTCTCCCTGCTGCGGATTCCAGCGTCGCCGCTCGGAACCGGCGTACCGATTCGACGAATTCAGGGTCTGCGAGTCGCCGTCCGACTGTGCGGGGCGAGCAGCCTGTCAACTTCGCGGCTTCGGTCTGCGTCGTGCCGGCAGCCAGCAATTCGATCAATTGCGAGTCAGACTTGTGTCGGGTTTTTGCGGTCACGATTCGGCACCTTCCGTTGCCCTACTTGCCAGCTGCCTTTTCCTGATCTCGCAGCTCCTGCATCAGACGCTGCATGTGTGGCTGCTTTTCCTGCAGTTCAGCCAGCGCTGCACGCTGTCGATCATTGAACATCTCCCCCAGTTCCAGCCCTTCGTTGAGCTGATCCAGATTGAACGCGTCCATCCGGAGCTGCGTTCCTGGATCCCCCGCATAGCGAGGTAGTGATGTGACGGGGAACCGCTCTGGACTCGTGTATTCGACCAGCGTCAGCTCGACGACTTCCGGCATCTCGTGGATCGGTTCAGGTTCCACCGCCGCAACGGCCTTCTCACACATTTCCGCCAACTGCTCCTCTGTCAGTTTGGGAAACGGCTCCAGGATATGCCCGTACTTCGCCTTCCGTTCCTGAAACAGCTTTTCGCGTTCCGCCGGTGTCATCCAAGGCGTCTCCTGTCGGGTCACGTTGATCACCTGCAGAATTCTATCCGATGTTCTGATCGGACGTGAGCCCCCGTCGGCGAATGTCTGACGTCAGAGAGTCACAGAAATCTCGTCTCCCACCGTAGAACTCCAAAGGGCCAGCCCTGCGGTGGCGATGGTTGGCATGGTGGCGATGTCGGCAGCCAGGTCAGGGTTTGAATTTGTGAAACCACCTGTCGCCGGTCGGTCGAATCGTGCTTTCGAAGAGCAGTTAGAACCACCAGCGGAACCACGGCATTTGAAACGGCTCAGATTCCCGGCGTTGGGCGGTTCAATTCGAGGCCTGATACGCCCACTCCGGCCTGTTTGGGCTACCCGATGGCCGAATCGTCGCGTTGATTGATCTCTTCTCGACGCGGCTGAGTTTGAGAATTCAACCTCAGCTGGACCGGATTGATCCCAACCATTGCAGCCATCCCAACCAGTGGATGGATTGTCTCAACGCCGATGGTGGTGTGAGTTGCGGCGTCGGCGCTGGCAGAGACTCCGGTTCCGCCGGCTATGCCTTCCGCAGTGGTCGTGTGACCGGCCCCCGGTAGATCGCCCCAGGGAGCCCCCCCGGCTGCCCGGATCGTGGCGGATGTGAGTCGGACTCCGTGGCATGTCACGCGAGCACAGTGGCAATGTGCCCGCAGCGTGTAATCTGCAGACGGTCGATGAAACCGATGTGATTTGCTCGACCTACGGAAACTGCAGCGGTGTTGTCGACCGAATGCTGTTGGGGCGGTCGGGCTTGCTCTCCGCGGATGGTAGGCAGGAACTACGGCTGCTTCGGATTCCTTAGCGAATCGGCCTTATCACGTGCGGTGCCGGCGGATCGGGTGTTTCCGGTTTCCTCGTAGACTGCGGCCAGGCGGCGGTAGAGGCCCACGAGGAGGCCGTTGGAGATGCCGGCTCGACCATTCTCATCGATGAACGATTCGAGGTCGCTTACGGCGGCTTCGAGTTGCTCGATCGCTTCGGTCGGGCGGTTCTGGCGTCTGTGCAGGTCGGCGAGCGTCCAGCAGGTGCGGGCGTGGGCGACATGCAGGAGGGCATTTGTGGGAACCTGGTCGCAGAGTGATCGCCAGTCGGTGACGGCGGCCATGAGCGACTGCTCGGCCTGTTCGATGTTTTGCTCAGCCAATGGCTGATTGTTTCTGTCCGCGCCGAAATGGTTTTCGGTGCCGACAACCAGATCGTGTGCCCGGTCAACACGCCGTGCGTGCGCCAGCGAATGGTGAGTGCCGAGTTTCAGTCGAACAGAGGCGAGCAGCAGGCGATGCTGGACCGATGTTGGAAATCTTTCGTAAAGGCTCGACGCCAGAGTGGACGACTCGGTGAGGTCGGCAAGGTCCTGATCGGAGAGCGGTTCGTCGACTGCTTCCGGCGTCAGCGCGAGCGTGTCGGCGAGCTGGAATGTCAGGTTCTCGGTATCCGGCGATGCGGTATGCAGGCGTCGGAGGATGGTGACCGCCTGCTGTTTTGAGTCCGTCGCGAGGACAGTGTCTTCGATCTCCCAGGCATACGGCAGAATGCTGCTGTAACAGCGCGAGTGTGCGAGCTGAATCTCGCGTTTGTCGGGCTCTTCTTCGGCCAGTCGGCTCAGGATCGAGCTGGACTGCTCGAAGTCATGCAGCACGGATTCCGGTGGAAGTGGTGTGTGGTCTGCACCGCGACGACGCGGGCCTCGGCGGGTCTGTTCATAGTGGTGCTCGGCGGCCCAGGCGTTGATGATCTGCGTCAGCGTGACGCCGCGACTGAGTCGTGCCGCTGAGTCTTCGCGAGTTTGTTCGTCCAGGGCGTCGAGACGCGACAGCGCGTCGTGGAAGGCAAGGGATGCCTGGTCGAAGCGACCGGATGCCATATGGACTCGACCGATTGCGTTTTCCGTTCTGACGGCGAGTAGAGTTGTCGGCAAACCCTCGGCTGGTTCGTTGGCAAGGACATCAAGACAGCGCTGCCAGGCACGAAGGGCCTCAGTGTTATTACCAAGTCGATGGTGAATCTCGCCGATCCGGAAGTGAACGCGGGCGGTGTCGAAGTTCCATGAGCGCGACTGATCGTTGCGGTCGGCGAACTCGTCGTAGAAACGCAACAGGCTTTGCAACAGTTCGGCGTCGGCTTCCGACAGTCCACTGATGAGCGACGTCGGTGCGGAAACATCTCCGGACAAACGGACCGATTGTGGTAGTTCGCGTGAGCCCAGTTGTTCGATGATCTCTTCAAAGGCCCTCAATGCCGTTAGCAGGTTGGCTTCGGCTCGTTCAGATTCGTCCCTGGCGCGGTCACGCTCGCGGCGTGCCTCTACGGCAGAATCGAGTGCATCTTTCTCGGACTGTGTAGCCAGTGCGAGGGCTTCATCGACCTGCTGATACGCTTCGCGAATACGGAAATATCCGAATGTCGAAAGCAGTGACACAGTCATCAGAAGAACGGCCGTCGCAGCGACCAATCCAGCGATGACCGGGTTGCGACGACACCAGCGACGCAGCCGTTCGGCTTGTGAGACTTGGCGTGCGAGGATCGGACGGTCTTCCAGAAAGCGTTGCAGGTCCGCAGCCATTTCACTCGCCGACTGATAGCGGTGATTCGGTTCACGCGAAATCGCTTTCTCGATGACGAGTGCGAGGTCAGTAGGGATTGCCGGGGCCACGGAACTGATGGCGGGAGGTGAATCGTTTGTGATCTGACGCAGCAACTTCGCTCGGCTGGATTCCGTGAACGCCGGCTTCAGGGAGGCGAACTCGTAAAGTGTCAAACCGAGACTGTAGATATCACTGCGGGCATCGCTTTCATTCTCCCTCTCGAACGACTCGGGAGCGGAGTAGCGGAGCGTCCCGACAACGTCGCCGGAAGCGGTGAGACTTTCTTCGTCGAGGAGCCGGGCGAGGCCGAAGTCCGTGACCCAGACGTGGTCGTCTTCCAGCAGGATGTTGGCTGGTTTGATATCGCGGTGCAGAACGCCGGAATCGTGAGCACACGCGAGTGCTTCTGATACGCAGACGCCCACCTCGGCAACACGACGAAAACGGTCCGGCTGTGATGCGACATCGTCTGCGTCGGCCTGCTCTCTGATGATCTCATCAAGTCCCCGACCATTGATGAGCTGCATGACATAAAAGTGCGCGTCGTCCTGCTGACCAACTCCGAAGACCGGCACGATGTTGGTGTGATGGAGCCGCGCCGCGGCTCGGGCCTCGCGGGTGAAGCGTTCGACGTGCCGTGGTGAATCACTGAGGTGCGGAGGAAGCAGCTTGAGTGCCACGCGGCGGTCGAGCGATTCGTGGATGGCTTCGTAAACGATGCCCATTCCGCCGTGTCCGATGCGGCGAACGATTCGGTAGTAGCCAAGCCGTTCCGGGTCAGCGAAGGATCGCTTCGGCCGGCTCCTGCGAAGTTGACGATCCTGTTCACGGCGTTTCGCGAGCTGTTCGATCATGACGATCGACGAGAGTGCGTCGCGAAGTTCGTCGGCATGATCGGGATGGCTGTCGACGTACTCGGAGATGGACGGCGAGTCGCCGCCGCGTAGTCGCTCGGCAAACTCTTCCGCGAGATCATCAACGAGTGTTGTCTCCGGCTCGGTCATGCGTTGGGTTCAAAGTGAGTGTTTGTCATTTCGCAGACGGTGCTGTTGCGTGAGCCTTTCCCCTGCTCCTAACCGAAGGCGGCATCGGTTTGTTTACCATTTCTGAAACCTCACCAGTCGAAACCGGGCAATCCTTCGACGGCTTCTTTGAATCGAATCAGTGCTCGCGTGTAACGGCGACTAGTGGCCGCTTTCTTCACGCCGACGATTGCCGCGACTTCGTCGTTACTGAGCTGCTCGAAATGCCGCAGGACGAGCACTTCGCGGTCGATTTCGTCTAAGCCTTCGAGCGCTTCGGCGACTTTGGCAACCGTCTCTTCGCGCTGCACGGCCTGGCTTGGCGAGGTCAGATCACCGACGAGCCATCCTGCCAGTGACTGCGAGCTAACACCCGTATTGTCCGCGTGGCCGTGGATTGAAACGTCCAGCCCGGCGTCTCGCATCTGGGCGAGGTGACGACGATGCACATGGACCAGCGTGTCGAGAGCGACGCCTCGCAGCCACACGAAGGTCGGCACCGAGGCGTTTTCGAGATACCGAGGCAGTTTCTTCTGTGCTTCAAGAAATGTTTCCTGCACGACATCCGCCGGATCGACCCGACCTGTCAGTCGCGCGTCGAGACGCAGATCGATGATGCGGTCGAGACGGTCCGCGTATTCCTCAAACAAGACGCCGAGTTCTTCGTCGCCGGAGGCCCGCAGTCGTTCGATTCCAGAATCATCAAGTACCTGTGTCATGCCGGGGTGTGATTTCCATGTCTGTTCAAAGTTTGCAGGAAGAGTCTGGCCGATTCATCGCAAACCAGTATC
>JAPOLP010000857.1 GCA_029977045.1 Planctomycetota bacterium | reverse complement strand
TTTCACGCGTCCGGAAAGATCTGGCCGGAGCTGGGCGATCCTCTGGCCGTGCCTGAGGTTCACTAGCTGGCGGTCTACTGCGATTTCCCTGCCGACCCGCAGCTTGAGGTTCACGGCGACGAGTCAGCATTCGACGCCAAGCTCAAAAGCATCGCCGCGTACGAGTCTCAGCTGCAGATCGCCGAGCTGGTGCAGAAGATTCGCGAGGACGGACCTTACGAATACATTCGCGATGTCAAATTCAACCTGTATTCGCCGCGCCGTTACCGCTCACTGTTCGCTCCCCGCGACTGAATCTTCCCTCGCGTGGCTGAATTTGCCCGCTGCTGGGTCGCGTGAGCCTTAACGGGTCGTTCAGAATGGCTCCGGTTTCCGGCGGAATGTGGTTTGTCTGCCGGAGTGTTCCACGACTCTGAGCGGGCACCGGATTTCTCTGATGGCGAAGTCGCTGCGAGGTCAATTTCTGATCGCTGCGAAGCACCTGCGGGACAGTAACTTCTACAAGTCGATTGTCCTGATGCTTGAGCACAATGACGAAGGTGCAATGGGCCTGATCGTCAACCGACCGACGCATGTCTCGGTGTCGCAGGCACTCTCACAGCACTTCGATCTGCCGTCGACCGAGCACTTTCTGTTTAATGGCGGGCCGGTCGAAGAGAACGCTCTGCTGATCCTGCACAATTCGACGGACTTCGATCAGGAGCACGAGCCAATCGTCCCTGGCGTGTTTGTCGGTACCAGCCCTGACATCTTTGATCGCGTCACCGAGTCAATGAATGAGCCCGAGAGTGGCTTTCGATTCCGCATTTACTCGGGGTATTCCGGTTGGGGAGCAGGTCAGCTTGAGTTTGAAATGAGTCGCGGCGACTGGTTCACTCTGCCGGCGACTGCCGAATTCATCTTCCGGTCCGATCCTTACGAGGTCTGGGAAGACGTGCTGGCCGCCCTGCAAAGGCGGCACCGCATTGTTCCGGAAAGCGAAGAGCCCGCCTCGCCCGAGTGGAACTGAAATCAGGCCGGCATCGAAACCTGCCGCCAGCCCTGACTGCTCCAGTGGATCGTCGACGCCGCAGGAAGCAGCCCCTCGACAGCAACTGAAACAGCATCCCATGAAGCAGCAGATTCCGTCCGAGATTCTCCGCCAGTGCATCTTCCTTGCAGGCCCGACCGCCGTTGGCAAGACCGACGTTACGATCGCTCTCGCTGACAAGCTCGCACCGATCGAGATACTCTCACTCGATTCCATGTGCATTTACCGTGGCATGGATGTCGGCACGGCAAAGCCGTCGGTCGAACTCCGTGAGCGGATTCCGCATCACCTGCTCGATATCGCCGATCCGGACGAGGACTACAGCGTCGCGGACTACATCGCGGCAGCTCGGGAAGCGTGCGAGGGCATTCTGGAACGTGGAGCACGACCGGTTTTCGTCGGCGGTACCGGGCTTTATCTCCGCAGTATTCTGCGCGGTGTCTTCGAGGGACCACCTGCAAACCCGGAAATCCGCGAACGGCTGCAGCGACTCGCCGACGAGGCTGCCGCGAAGGGTGACCATTACTGGTTGATGAGCCAGCTTGAAGTTGTCGATCCCGAGTCAATGCTGCGGCTGCACCCGAACGACCATCGCCGGTTGATTCGAGCGATCGAGGTGTTCGAGCTGACTGGTAAGCCACTCTCTCAACAGCAACAGCAGGAACCATTGCCCGCAGACGAACGTCCGCAGCACGTTTACTGGCTCTCGCCACCCCGCGACTGGCTGCACGAACGCATCAACCGCCGCGTCGAGCTGATGATTGAGGAAGGCCTGATCGACGAAGTCCGCCGTCTGCTGGCGTCAGATCGGCCAATCGGTCGGACGGCCCGGCAGGGACTCGGCTACAAGGAAGTCGTCGAAGCACTCGAAGCGGTGGGCGGCGCCGAGGCTGGCAATCAGTCCCTCACCGATCAGCAGATCGCCGAGATGGTCGACGTCATCCAGACCCGCACGCGGCAGTTCGCCAAACGCCAGCACACCTGGTTCCGCAATCTTGAAGAGTGCCACGAGATCGAACTAACCGGCGACGAATCACCCGGCCAGATCGCCGCTGGAATCGCCGAGCGAGTGCGCTGATCCTGCCGTTCAAATCGTCATAAGCTGACCAGCTGGCGCGACTGCAGCCTGCTGGCATGATTTGGTCGCGGCGAACGGCGCGATCGGATGGCTGCTTCGGTATCAGTTGGTGTTTCGTTTTCGACCACCGATTGAGGGACCCGCGAACCGTGAGCCTTCTGCAGTTTCGTCGCCAGACTCGCATCAGTTACTCCGACGTACGCCGTTTTGTTCTGTTCGGACTGGTCGGTGTCAGCGGGATGGCCGTCGACCTCGGCGTTCTGAGTCTCCTGCTGCCGCTAACGAGCTATTCCGTCGCCCGGGCTGCCGCGATCGGGATCGCGATGACGTGGAACTTTGGATGCAATCGAGCGATCACGTTTCGTGATGTTGCTGAAGGCTCGCTGCTGCTGCAGTACTGGCGGTTCGTCGTGAGCTGCAGCGTTGGAGCGGCGATCAACTGGTCGGCGTCGCTGCTGCTGGCCGAGAAGATTCCGTTCTTCCGCGAGCACGTTCTGCTGAGCGCCGTCGCCGGGGTTGCGCTGGGCTATCTGCTCAATTTCCAGCTTTGCCGCCGCTGGGTGTTTGGTTCGTCGCAGGAAGACTGACCGGACACCGAAGTAGCGGAACGGCGTAAGCCGTCCGTCCCTTACTTCTGTGTTGAACTGGCCGGACGGCTTGCGCCGTTACGCTACTTTGAGTCGCACCCCCGTCGCGGTCACACGGGCGATCGCTGCGATCCACAGAATCCGAACATTCTTCCTGACCGCCGCAGCAAGGCCCGCTTGCCTGCTGATTGCCGCCTCCCGGCCTGCTGTCTCGCACTAAATCAACACTGGCGTCTCTCCGTTTTTTCAAGGGCCAGTTGTGCGAGCACCTCTTATGGCACGCGTCCATCCCACGGCGATTATCGAAAACAAAGTCCAGCTTGGCCGAGACACGTCGGTCTGGGACAACGTCCACATTCGCCACGACACCGTGATCGGCGACGAGTGCATCATTGGCGAGAAGACGTACATCGCCTACGGAGTGAAGGTCGGCGACCGTGTCAAAATCAACGCGATGGTTTACGTCTGCAATGCCGTGACGATCGAAGACGGCGTGATGATCAGTGCCGGAACGATCTTTACCAACTACCGCTTTCCGCGAGCGACAACGCCGGACCTCAAGCAACTTCGCTCGTCCGACCCGGACGAGCACACG
>JAPOLP010000953.1 GCA_029977045.1 Planctomycetota bacterium | reverse complement strand
CTCACTGGCGATGATCTTCGGCCACGACTGCCTGGGCACGGCGGACTACATCGCGCCCGAGCAGTCCGTCGACAGCTTCAACACCGATCGCCGGGCTGACATCTACAGCCTTGGCGCGACGATGTATTTCATGCTGACCGGCCAGGTCATGTTCGCCCAGTACAAGACTCGCGCGGAGAAGATCGCCGCCCAGCAGCAACTGCAGCCGAAGCCGATTCGCGAACTCAAACCGAACGTTCCGGAGAACGTCGAAGCCATCGTGATGAAGATGCTCGAAAAGGATCCGGATCGCCGCTACGAGACCGCGAAGCAGGTCGCGATGGTGCTCGAACCGCTGGCTCGTCCGACGACGATTCAGTTCGACTTCCGCCAGATTCTCGACCGTCGTTACGCGATCGCTCAGCAGCGTAAGGCTTTGCTCGACCAGCGATCAGCCAACGCGTCCGCGGCCACCAGCATGACGATGTGCAGCCTCGATTCCCGAGCCACCCGCCCGCCACAGGCCAGCATCGAAACCGCCATCCACAAAGACACGCGCGTCGATAACCGCTCGACGCCAGAGTTGGTTGACGAATCCGACGACGACTCGCCAGACAGCGGCATGGCCCACTAGCAGGTCAGAAAGTAGCGAAACTCGCGCAGAGTTTCGGTGGCGAGCGCAAATCATCCGGGCCGAAAGTCTGCGCGACTTTCGCTACTCGTGAGATTCCATCGCTCGATGGATCATCGCCTGCTGATTTGCCAGGATCATCCGCTGCTCTGGCGGCTGCTTCGCCGAGCCGGTCGAAACGCTTTGAAGTTTCCGCGTACCACGCTTTTCGGGAGTCTGTTGTGATTCGAGTCTGCGCTTTCGTTGTCGCCGTGCTGGCAGTGCTGCCGCTGCGGGCTGCTGACAAACCTGATGCCGACGGCTTTGTGAGCCTCTTTAACGGCAAGGACCTGTCTGGCTGGGAGGGCGATCCCGAGCTGTGGTCGGTCGAGGACGGCTGCATCACCGGTAAGACCAATGGCCCTGACCATCTGAAGTACAACAAGTTCTTGATCTGGCGGGACGGCGAAGTCGCCGATTTTGAACTGCGGTGCGAGTTCCGGCTCGAAGGCAACAACAACTCCGGCGTGCAGTACCGCAGCCGCGAGGACAAGGAACGCGGCGACTGGGTCGTCGTCGGTTACCAGGCCGACATCCACGGCAACGCCGAATTCACCGGGATGCTGTACGACGAAAAAGGCCGAGGCATCATCGCGAAACGCGGCCAGAAAACAGTCATCACGGCGGACGGAAAGAAACAGACGACAAAGCTCGATGTGCCCGTTGAAGCGGTCGACCTGACGCAGTGGCACGAGCTGACGATCATCGCTCGCGGCAACCGGCTGACGCATAAGCTTGATGGCGCGACGACCGTCGAGATTGTCGACAACCAGGCCGCCGAGCGAGAACTCGAAGGCATCGTCGCCCTGCAGGTGCATCGTGGTCCGGCAATGAAGGCCCAGTTCCGGAACATCCGGCTGAAGCGGTTTGAAGCGAAGCCCGCCGGTGCGAAGAAGGCTGCTACCGGTAAACCCGCTGGTGCCCGCAAAGCCGCAGCGAAGAAGTCTGCTCCGAAGAAACCCGCACAGGCTGCTGCGAAGCTGCCCGACCCGAACTGGATCTGGATCAACAACGGCGACGAACCGGCTCAGAAGGTCTACTTCCGCAAGGAACTGGATTCGAGCGGTGTGGCTTCAGCGCGGCTGGTCGCGACGGCCGATGACCGCATGACGGTCTATCTCGACGGGAAGCAGATTCTCGAACACGACAACTGGTCGACACTCGCTTACGCGGACATCTCGAAAGCACTGGACCTCGACTCGGAACAGAAGAAACACGTCCTGGCGATCGAAGCGGAAAACGGAAAGAGCGCCGCCGGGCTGCTCGTGCAGATCGATCTGGAATCCGGCTGGCGAGATGCCTGGCGGGTCGTGTCTGACGATTCGTGGCAGGCATCGACGACTGCTGCCGATGGCTGGAACACGACCGACTTCGACGCATCCACCTGGGAAAAACCGCAGGTCATCGCTCAGCTTGGAGGAGGTCCGTGGACGACGGTCACCGCAACGGCAGTCGCCGCTGCCGCTCCGTTGAAAGAGCCAACCGCGACGCCGATCGAGGCGATGAAAGTCAAAGAAGGCTTTAACGTCGAACTGCTCTACTCGGTGCCGAAGGGCCACGAAGGCTCGTGGGTCAACATGTGCCATGACCCGAAGGGCCGCCTGATTGTCTCAGACCAGTACGGCTCGCTGTACCGACTGACGCCTCCGGGAATCCTCGGCGCGACCGAGCTGCAAGTTGAAAAGATCAACGTCGACATCGGCGAAGCTCAGGGCCTGCTGTGGGCGTTCGACAGCCTGTACGTCAACGTGAACCGTGGGCAGAAGTACCCCGGCGGCCTGTACCGGGTGCTCGACACTGACGGCGACGACAAACTCGACACCGTCAAGACGCTGCGACCGCTCAACGGCAGCGGCGAACATGGGCCGCACGCCGTCCTTCCGCATCCGGATGGCAAGTCGCTGGTCGTGATCTGCGGTAACCGGACCGACCTGACCGAGATCGATACGTCGCGCGTGCCGCGAACCTGGGACGAAGACCTGCTGCTGCCACGTGCTCAAGGCAAGTTCATGAGAGGCGTCCGGGCTCCGGGCGGGTACATCTGCAGAATCGATCCGGAAGGCAAGACGTGGGAACTGATCGCGTCCGGCTTCCGCAACGAATTCGACGGAGCTTTCAACGCGGACGGCGAACTGTTCACGTACGACGCCGACATGGAGTGGGACCTCAATACGCCGTGGTATCGCCCGACTCGAATCTGCCACGTGATCAGCGGGGCCGAATTCGGCTGGCGCAGTGGCGGTGGCAAGTGGCCCGTCTATTACGCGGATAGTGTACCGCCGGTTGTAGACATTG
>JAPOLP010000810.1 GCA_029977045.1 Planctomycetota bacterium | reverse complement strand
GGTACTGGTCAACAGCGGCTATACCCGACCGTACGACAAGATCGTCATCAATCTTTCGCCCGCTGACCTGCCCAAGGACGCGGCGTCGTTCGACCTGCCCATTGCTCTGGGAATCCTCTCCGCCAGCGGCCAGTTCGACTCGGACCTGTTCCAGAAGTATTCGATCATCGGCGAACTGGCACTTGACGGTACGCTGCGTCCGGTCAAAGGAGCCCTCTCGATGGCGATCGGTGCTCGTGAGTGTGGCCGCCGCGGCATCATCGTCCCCGTCGAGAACGGCCAGGAAGCGGCAGTCGTCGACGGCATCGACGTCATCCCGGTCGGCAGCCTGACCGAAGCCGTTGGCTTTCTGACTGAGCAAGTGCCGATCGCGCCACTCGACTTCAGCTGGGAGCAGGCCGTCGAGTCGCACGGCCAGTACGACATCGACTATTCGGACGTCAAAGGCCAGGAGAACGCCAAACGAGCGGTCACCGTCGCCGCCGCCGGAAGGCACCACCTGCTGATGCTTGGTTCGCCGGGGACGGGCAAGACACTTCTAGCCAGGCGACTCGTGACAATTCTCCCAACGCTGCATCCGGAAGAGAGCCTCGAAACGACCCGAATCTGGAGCGTCGTCGGGCGACTCGAACGCGGCGTCCCGCTCATGGTCCAGCGACCATTTCGAGCACCTCACCACACCGTCAGCGAAGCGGGACTTGTCGGCGGAGGCAGCAATCCGACTCCTGGCGAATTGAGCTTCGCGCACAACGGCATCCTGTTTCTCGACGAATTGCCGGAGTTCAACCGCCGCACGCTCGAAGTCATGCGCCAACCGCTGGAAGAGAACAACGTCACGATCTCCCGCGCGATGGGCAGTGTCACATTTCCGGCGAACGTCATGCTGGTCGCCGCGATTAACCCCTGCCCGTGCGGCTACCGCGGCGATCCGAAACGTCAGTGCAACTGCAGCCCGGCTCAGATCGAACGCTACATCGGACGAATCAGCGGCCCGATGCTCGACCGTATCGACATCCATGTCGAAGTACCTGCCGTACCGTTCCGCGAACTGAAAGACTCGTCCGAAGGCACAAACAGCGATCAGATGCGGGAACGCGTCGAGATCGCTCGCGACGTTCAACGACAGCGATTCACTGACCAGCCGGCGATGGTCAACGGAAAAATGTCGCCTCGTCAGATCCGGCAGTTCTGCAAACTAGGAACCGTCGCAGAGACGCTGCTCAAAACCGCAATGGAAGAAATGGGACTTTCCGCGCGGGCACACGACCGCATCCTGCGAGTCGCGCGGACGATCGCGGACCTCGACGCCGCCGATACGATCGGCAGCGAGCACCTCAGCGAGGCCATCAACTACCGCACCCTGGACCGTAACTTCTGGCAGTGACCCGTCACGGCGTTAATTCAGCTTTGTAATACGACGCGACGCTTTCGGAAGCCACGAACCTGCACTGCAAGCCGTCGCAACCGCGAACGCATTCCACCAGAACACGACACAGACCAGCAGGAGGAAGATCCCCCACACGCTCCGCAGGCCAATCTGTAATTCTTTATAAGCCTTCATCACAATGAACACCGGCTGTCTCCCTGCAGCTGGGCAGGCGCGAAGTAGGACATATCGGTTGCGAAGCAGACCTTCGTCATTGGCTTGCCACACTCTTACAGAGCTTCACGACAAAAACGGAACCTTTAGTGCCCCATTCACGAGCAGTCATTTCCAGGACCGCCCTGGCAACGTTCTTCTACGCAGCGGCTTTTATTCCGCTTCGCGAACTCCTGGGGAACGGAGTTGCGGCAATGGCGATGATCCCGGTCGCTGTCGCAGCCGCTTCACTCGGGTGGCGCTGGGGTGTGCTGGCTGGTTTACTCGCGTTTCCGGTCAACACACTCATGTTCAATCTGGCCGGCGAACCTGGGCTGTGGGCGGTCGTTCGTCTGCAAGGTGGCCCCGGCTCGGTCGTCATCGTTCTGATTGGTGCCGCCGTCGGGTGGATGCGGGATCTGTCGGCAAAGCTGCACCTCGAAATCACCAGACGCAGGGACGCTGAGCAGACGCTGGAACGAAACGAGACCACGATTGAATCACTGTATGAGACCGTCGTCGGCAGCGGCAATTTCAGTCAGCAGGTGACGCGGCTGCTCGAAATCGGGTGCCGCCACCTGGACATGGAACTTGGGATGCTCGCCCATATCGAAGGCGACAACTGCGAAATCCAGCAGGTCGTCGCTCAGGATGACTTCGATATCTCGCCTGGAACCCTGCTTGATCCTGGCCAGACCTTTTGTTGCGAACCGTTGCGAACCAACGGACCTATTGGATTCTGTCGTGCGGCAGGTTCCGAGTTGGAAAAGCACCCGGCTTACCTGGCATTTGGCCTGGAGTCGTACATCGCGTCGCCCGTGCATGTCGAGGATGGGGTCTACGGCACATTGGCCTTTTCCAGCCGATCACGCCGAGAAGAGTTCTCTGAGTTTGACTTTCATATCGTCCAGTTGATGGCCCGCTGGATCGGCAATGAGCTTGCGCGTCAACAGGCCGAGATCGCACTGCGTGAGAGCGACTCCCGTTTCAGGAATCTGGTCGCCGAGTCCGCTCAGGGCATTGTTGTTCAAAGCGGCGAGCGGGCGATCTACGCCAACCAGGCATGGGCCGACACCTTCGGGTACACCGTTGAGGAAGTGCTCGCCATGAAGTCGCTGGACGAGGTCGCCGCTCCGCACGAACGCCAGCAACTAGCCGCTCTTCGGGACTCCTGCTTTCGAGGCGACTCCATATCGAGTGTCTGCGAATTCGAGGGCCGTCGAAAAGACGGAACGACCGTCTGGGTGCAGAATGTTGTCCGCCTCATCGAGTGGGAGGGTGAGACGGCAATGCAAACCAGTTCGATCAACATCACGAAGCGCAGAGAACTGCAGGATGAATCGCAGAATCACCAGAAACTTCTGGCTCAAGTCAGCCGCGTAGCCACTCTGGGCGAAATGGCAACCGGGCTCGCCCACGAACTGAATCAGCCACTGGGTTCCATCGCGAATCTGTCAGCGGCCTGCTCAATCAGACTGAAATCAGATCCATCCAACGTGGACCGTGTCCTCTCGACGCTCGAACAACTTACAACCGAAACCTTACGCGCCGGCTCCATTGTCGACCGCATCAGAAAATTCATCGGCAAAGCTGAGTTCGAACAATCCGGCTGCCGCGTCAAAGACCTGATCGATAATGTGCTTTCCCTGCTCGAATCCGAACTCACGAAGCGTGAGATCACGGTCAACGTCAACGTCCCCGATTCATCGGTCGAGGGCTACGCCGATCGCATTCAGATCGAACAGGTCCTCGTCAACCTCGTCCATAACGCCATCGACGCGATGAGCGATTGCGAAACAGACCAGCGACACTTGGACATTGCGGCTACAACGCGAGACGACGGTTTTGTTGAAATCGGAGTTCGAGACTCTGGCCATGGCATGACAGACGGCGCCGCCAGAGTTTTTGACGCGTTCTACTC
>JAPOLP010001107.1 GCA_029977045.1 Planctomycetota bacterium | reverse complement strand
CGGCCAGACCACCGGTCGCGGTCAGATTCGGTCGCCGCTCGGTTGTTGTCTCGTCACCGTGCAGTCGCCGATCGATTGTTTCCGCCGAGGCCTTCAGCCAGACGACCGGTCCCGCTGCAACAAAATCGCGCCGCGTGTCGCGGTTGAGAATCGCTCCGCCGCCGGCTGCCAGTACCAGGTTTTCCTGCTTGAGCAAATCGGCGATGACTTCGCGTTCAAGTTTCCGAAACGTCTCCTCGCCGCCTTCCTCGAAGATCTCGCGGATCGAGCACTCGGCCGCGCCTTCGATCTCGACATCCGCGTCGACCGGCACCCAGCCGAGCCGCTCGGCCAGCGGTTCGGCCAGCGAAGTCTTTCCAGTTCCTCGATAGCCAATCAGTGTGAGAATCATCGCAGCAGGTCCGGTAGCTCGGCGTCAGAATCAGAGTTGCGGATCGTACCGCCGAACTCCGGCAGCGACGAATGCCTGTTTCGCAGCGAGTTACTTCTTCTCAGGCTTGAGCATCAGGAATCCCCGCCACGCGTACGAAGCCCCGCTGTAGACGGTGATGGCGACGGTCGCCCACAGCAGTACATCGCGGCCCAGCAGCATCCAGTCCTCGCGGAACTTCGGGCTGAGTGTCAGCAATGCCACCGTCACGGCGACGCACTGCAGAGCCATCTTGATCTTGCCAATCCAGACGGCGGAAAAGTCCTTGCCGGCCTGTTCGAGGAACGACCGGAGCCCGGTCACGAACATTTCGCGTCCGACGACCGCGGTCACCATCCACGCGTTAACGCCGGATTGTTCAGGCCGCTGCAGCAGAAAGATGAACGATCCGCAAACGATGATCTTGTCGACGAACGGGTCGAGGATTCGCCCAAGCGTCGTCACCTGGCCGTACTTTCGAGCAATCCAGCCGTCGATCGCGTCCGTCGCCGCCGCGACCGCAAACAGCACGGCGGCAGTGATCCAGAAGCCCTCGTAACTGATCAGCCCGAACAGAACGAACGCCAGCACCAGGCGGCTGAGCGTGATCGTGTTCGGCAGATTCAGCGAGCGGCGATCGATCGGCGCCGGCTGGGCAGGCGGCGGATTCTGGACCTCGGAAGACGACATACGACGGCAGTTTTCGATGAACAGAGCTGCGAATTCAGTGAGGAAAACGCCGAGTGTCGCAGATTGACGCGATCAATCAACGCTCGCGCGGACCGAACTCGGCTCAGTTCTTCGGATAGCCATACCGAACCGGCAGCGGATGTCCGAGTGTGTCGCCGTTTGCCTTGAATCCGTCGCCATCAACGTCGACATACACCGGGTTGATAAACGCCGCCGGCTGATGCTGGCCCCAGTTCGGGCCGTGCACCTTGCCGAGCGTCGAGTTCTCACCGCCGACGGCCACGATCAGGTGAGCGTCCTTGTCGAGCTTCAGCCGCAGCGTCTCGTCAAACCGGACGACTCCCGTCTTGAATTTGTCGGGGTGAGTCGCCTTGCGGAAGTGCAGCGGCTCGTGAATCTGGCCGTTGACCAGCACGAAGAGCCGGTCAACGTCGAGCCAGTTCGGGCACTGCACCGTGACGTCGATCTCAACCTGCCCCGACGGAGCTTCCAGATCCTGCCCGGCGAAGACGGATGCCTCATTGCCAACCTCGCGCATCGTCACGTCGAGAAACGGGCCGTTCGACATGAACAGGGCTCCGGCCTCGGAAGCTCGAACAACGTCCAGCGGTTTGATCTTCGCCGGGTCATCGGTTTCCGACTTGATCCAGTTTCGCAACCAGCCGGACTCGTGATAGTTGTAGTGCGCGTCAGTGTTGACGACGCCGACCCAGCGGCGGCCCTGATTCAGGAACTGCAGCCAGTTGAAGATGCGGTTGTTGCTCTTGTACGTGCCGCGTTCGTCGGTCGGCCTGAGTTGCAGGATCTCCGGAATCGGATGAATCTCGATGACGTCGATGTGCGGCAGGATGCGGGCGTGTCCGTCGTCAGCGATCCCGTCGCCGTTCTTGTCGCGGAACAGCCAGCCCATGTCGGGATGGTTGATCTGGACCAGTTTCTCGCTGCGGTTGTCCCACAGGGCGAGACGCTCGACCTGCCGTTCGATATCAGTATCCGTGACCGGCCCGCCGCCGTCCTGCTGATGCGGATGGTAGACCATCGGAAACGCGTTCTGGTGGTTCAGCGGCAGCGGACTCCCGGTCAGCTCCATGCCGCTGCACGAGCTGATGAACTGCCCGATCTGCAGCCGGTCGATATGCGGCTGGTAAGTGTCGACGCGATTGTGTTCGG
>JAPOLP010001134.1 GCA_029977045.1 Planctomycetota bacterium | reverse complement strand
GCGAAGATGGAGCCAGGGCATTGAAGCCGTACAGCTTCGCCTCGGGATAGCACGCGCAGTTGTGCGGCGGTGCGTAGAGCAGGCCGTTGCAGGGCATCACTCCGTAGAGGCAGCCGCCGCGAACCCAGTGGTTGATCTGCCAGTTCGTTTCCGTCGGGCTGACAAACTCGATACCCGTTCGCGACGGGATGATGAATTTGTCGGTCGCCTTCGCGATGTAGCAGCGGTGGTGGAACCAGTAAGGATCGACGTTCGGCGGGAACGAGACTTTGACTTCGCCGGTCCGCAGGTCGCGACCGGTGAACTCGCCCGAGTCGCCGCCCTGCGTCGTCGGAGCGGACCAGACCAGATTGTTCACCACCAGCAGGTCTTCCGGCGACTGGTAACCTGATCGATCGTGCGGCGCGTCCCACAGCACCTTGCCGGTTGCCGAGTCGAACGCCTTCATCTTGTTGTCGCCGCCGGCGTACATCAGCACGTTGCCGTGGATGACCAGCCGCGGCCCGAAGTTGAACGTGATGTTCGCTCGCCGGCTGGCCGAATCGGACTGCCAGACGGTTTTGCCTGTTGCCTTGCTGAGGCACACGACCTTATCGCCATCGTGGAAGAAGACGCGTTCAGCGTCGGCACACAGCGTCAGCGGCGAGACTTTGGAATCGAAGCTCCAACGGGTTTCGCCGGAGGCAGCGTCAACGGCCATGACCTCACGCGGTTGCTCGTTCCAGGTCCACTCCTTGCCGACCTGCCCCTGGTCGCCGACGACCGCGTTCGACGGCGCGTAACTGGCCAGATCGAGTTCCTGCCGATTCACGAGCAGGTACAGCGTGCCGTTGTCATGCAACACTTCCTCGGTCGACGTCGTCTGGTCGAACGTGTGCTTGATCTCACCGGTGACCGCGTCAATGGCCGTGACCGGAGCTTCCAGTCCCAGCGTGACAAACACGGTCGACTCCGTCGCCACAAGCCGCCGCGCGAGCTGCGTCGGACCACTCTTGAGCGGCCACAGGTGGCTGTGCCAGGTCGGGATGCTCTGTTTCCAGAGGATCGTTCCGTTGAACGCGTCGCGAGCGACGAGCGTCCACTTCGGCGGCATCTGAATCGAGATGCGCGAGCCCTCGTCCATGATGTAGAAGACGCGACCGGCTGCCGACACAAGGGCACTCATGCTGGCCATGCGGTCGTGATGCCGCGACCAGCGAGGCGAACCGAGCCACTGCAGATGCCGCGGCGGACCGACGACTTCGTCATGCGCGACCGCGTTACCCGTCGCGTCGTACAGATAGTGAGTCCAGTCGTCGATCTTCTTCGTGCGCGGCTTAACAACCTTCTGCCACTCGTCGCCCTTGCGAATCATCGCGACACCATTTGGCGTCAGCACACGCAGCATTTCCGGACGACTGATCCCCAACGCGTTGTCGACGACCAGCAGGTTGACCATGTTCTCGATATACGGCAGAGCGTCGCCGGAGAGCCGATCGACCGCCGACGTTCCGTACTTGCCAGCAGCCCGAATCTTCTCCCGAGCAGCCTCGACCTTCGCGACATCGCGATCGAGCCCCTGCACCTGAAACTGGTCGCTGACCTTCAGCGACGCCGTCAACTCGCCCTCGCCACACCCCAGATGCACGATGATTCCGCCGGTCGCTCCCTACGTCTTGATCAGCTCGGCAGCGAGCGAGTCAGAGGCTGCATCGAAGGCCGATGCCTGGCTGCTCGGAAGCAGAATCGCAGCCAGCAGCAGAGACGCAGCAGTGGAAAATCGAGTCATCATCGAACGGTCCTCGAAAACGTTGTTCGGTCGCGCACGGCGAGCCGGGAAAGACGGATCAAGCAGAGCGGATCTCACCGGACGGAACGCCGGATTGCAATCGAGCCGACATGTCTCGGATGGCGCAACAAAAAACGGCGACTGACAATTGCCAGTCGCCGTTTGCTCGATGGTTGCCTGCCTGACTCGTAAACCGGCAGTCTTGTTTGACCCGAAGCCGAAGGTGTTGTTCGTTTGAAACTCCATCGCCTTCGGCTTCGGGTCAAACGAACGATTCGACGGAATAAACTCGCCTCAACTTCAGATCTTACGT
>JAPOLP010000331.1 GCA_029977045.1 Planctomycetota bacterium | reverse complement strand
TTGGCCTGGAAACTCCGGTTGCTCAAGAGCGCACCAGAACAGCATCCGCAGCCATCGAGTCGCAGGTGACTTCTCCAACAGCACGAAGTCGGGCACCCCAGCGGTTGCTGCCGTGTCGCTGAAGCAGTTGCCGGCTTCAGTGGCCAGATTCGCGAACTTGCCGTTGACGGTCTTGTCGGGTGGCAACGCGAGAATTAGCTCAAGCAACTGCCCGTCATCGTCCCGTCGTGACATCGGGAGTGCTGTACCGGTCGGGCGCCCATTCGGAAACACGCCAGCCGTCAACGGACAGAGCTCCAGAGCATCCGCCAAACTGATGTCAGCTCCCGGCTGCAGCCAGACCAGACCGGGAGACGACACATGGCGTTGCTGAAACTGCTCGAACTGTCGCTTCACGCTCGACAGAAATGCCAATTCAGAATCATTGACCATAGCCCATCCTGTCCGCCCAGATGAATCTCCGCGGTAGCTCCTGGCCGGTTCATCGTGGAGTCGAGATTATCACTCTTGACGCGGCGAATGCCCCCCACGGCATCGAAATGCGTGACTGGGTGCCAGCTGAACTCATCGAGATTCTGGCGTCATTGTGACGCCACGCGAAAGCTCGATCGCGAGGAGTCAGCTGTCCCAGGCCGATGAGACTTCGGGAGTTCCTTGAGAGGAGACAGTGAAGTGATCGCACTTGTACTGATCCGATCAAGTCGCTGCCGCGTCCTCCAATGTGTCGCTCCCTGCCTCAGAACTGGATTCTCGCAGCTGCCACCTGCGTCCGCGTCAATCCTCCGATCGACGGTGAGGTGTGTCGGTACGTCCATCGATAGCTGAGGCGTCACTATCTCAACTGCCGCTGCATCTCCGCTTTCGTTTTGCCAGTCAGTTCGCGAATGACGACGCGGCTGAATTCGACTGCTGTGCCCTGGCTGCGGAGAGCGATGCGGCCGGCCGTGGTGTTGAGGTTCCAGACGTCGTTGACGATCGTGTCGTTCACCCAGACCTGAATCGTGTTGTCGATCGCGATGACTTTCAGCCGGTTAAACTCGGTACTGCCGTCGGGTTTCAGCGGGGGGACGGCCAGAGCTTTGAGCTGGCGATTTTCGCTGCGAACTCCTGTCGCTGTGCCGGAGTGGTTTTCTGCAGTGACTCCGTAGGTGATGACACCGCCGGTCACGATGGCCACGTCCTTGTCGCGATTCGCCACCTGGGCCGCATGCGACACCGCGGGCAGATTGATCTCGTACCCCTGCGGGTTGTCTTGAAAGTTTGTCCCGGAACAGTGAATCACGACGCCCGAACCATTCGGCGTTTGTGGTCCGGTCGCTGGAAACCTCCAGTCCACTTCCAGCACGTAGTTCCGGAAACTCTCGCCCGTGATCAGATAGTCCTGGTCCTCGCCGCTGCAGACGATGCGGCCCAGCTTCGCCCGCCAGCGATGTGGCGTGCGGTCTTTCGTATAGCTGATGTAGCCGACGCTCCAGCCTTCCAGCGACACGTGGTCAAACAGCTTCCGGTCGCGGACCGGCGCGGGCTGGTCGGTTTTGATCCGCAGATTCCGGAACTCGACGCGCGACTTCTGATTTCTCAGGCAGATCTTTCCTCGCACACCCGCAGGCGCGGTTCCGCTGTTGACTTTTTGCCCGTTGATCTCGACGGTCAGAGTGTTGCCCTGACAAATGATCGTGCCGGAATTCCACTGACCGGCGGGCCGGATCCAGTCGCCGGTGGGTTCGAACGTGCTGTTGCCCAGTCTGTCGCCGATGCCACTCGCATGAACCAGTGCCGTATCGTACGTGATCAGCGTCCCGGTCGGTCTCCCCTGGCGAGTTGGCAGCAGATCGATTTCGATTCCTTTGGGGTCAAACAGAATGCTGTTCAGGCCGCTGACGACGACGACAACCCCACTGCCATTGACGCCCTGCTGGAATCCCGTCGGAAAGCGCCATTCAAAGCTGAACGTGAAGTTCTCGAACTCTTCTTCGCTGGCCAGCCAGTTGTGTCCAACACCCAGCGAGCTGATCGTGCCGCCGGAGACGCTCCAGTCCGACTGTGGATTCCCTTCGCCTCCTGGAGGAACTTCCGGCACCCAGCCCGTGAGGTCCCGTCCGTTAAACAACGAACGCCAATTGTCTGATTCGACCGACGCTGTCACGGTCGAGGGTTCTGGTCGAGTCCGTGTGCGAACCACGCGGAAGCCAAGATCGTTATTTCCTGCGCGGTTCGGATCTCCCCGATGGCGATACGCCGACTGACAGCCTTTGGCATCGTGCCAGAAACTGCCTCCCCGGAACGACTTCGTCAGGCTCGAGGACGGTCCCTGAGGATCGGTCACAGGAGCGTCCGGGTAATCGCCAAACCAGTCCTGGCACCATTCCCACACGTTGCCATGCATGTCATACAGGCCCCACGGATTCGGGCGTTTGGTCCCCACCGGGCCGGGGGTTCGGTACGGAGCCGGGCCGGCTGTCGCCTTCAGTTGTTCCGAGAAGGTGCCGTACAGCGCGTAATCGTCGAGGTTCGAGTCGTCGTCGCCGAAGCTGTATCTCGTCGTCGTGCCTGCCCGGCAGGCGTATTCCCATTCCGCTTCAGTGGGCAGTCGGTACTCGCAGCCAGCCGCTTTCTCTTCCGGATAAGAAGACAGCTTGCGGCAGAACTCGATGGCATCATCCCAGGAGATCTTCTGGACGGGATTCTGATCGCCTCTGCCGGCGCTGGGATTCGTGCCGATCACACGTTCGTACTGTTCCTGAGTAACCTCGTAAACCCCGAGCTCAAACGGCTTCGTCAGAGTGACGCGATGTTCCGTGCAGAAAGCCCCGCGCTGCATCGCCATCTGACCGGAACCCATCATGAACTCCCCCGGCGGGATGACGACGAACTTCATGCCGATGCTGTTCGTCGATTCGAGCGGCACGCCCAGGTAATCAGCCCACGCCTGCTGGTGTGCTTTGGCCTGAGCGGTATCGAACGGGGCGGTGGCAGGCGGCGGTTTGACTGCTGGCTGTCTGATCCCTTCGACACGAGCGTCAGACTGCGTGGTTTCAGCGACTTCATTGCCATTCGCTCGCTGCGGTGCTGTTTCCGCCCCCGCGCGAACACCCGTCGCCGTCCGATCAATCTCTGTGGGGTCCGTATTCGCGAGCTCCAGTCCAGTACCGTCGGTTTCTCCGTCTCCACCGAGGAAGCCCAGGCCGATAAGCAGCAACACGCCGGCCAGCAGGCCTCCGCCGACCAGCAGGCGCTTCCGCTGAGCGGCCTGTTTTTCCTGGCCTGTTCGGCGGCGTGAGCGGCGTAGAGGCTGGCCGTCGGGGGAGTCGCCATTGCGGGAGTCGTCTGTATACTTGTTGCTGAGCTCGTCGCCTGCAGCGGCGGCCGTGCGGGCGCGCTGCTGCTCGCGCTGCCGTAACCGGTCACGCATCTTCAGCGCCTGTGCATCGTCCGGGCGCAGTTCGAGGAAGCGTTCAACATCCGGGAGCAGGCCGTCGTAGGCGCGGTCCTTTACCGCCGTGCGGATGCGCTGTGACAGGTCTTTCAGTTCGTCGCGTCGAGCGGTCGCGTCGTTCAATAACTGCTGAGTCTCACTGGTGCGGAGAGGTTCCGGAAGGCCTTCGAGCAGTTTGATCGCCGCCGACAGTTCGTTCGCGGAGAATCGTTCCCGGGCTTCCGTCAGGACGCCGTCACGCTGAACGGTGAGTTGCTCGAACTCCGTCTGGTAGCGTTCCGTCGCGGACTCAGCCCACTCTTTCAGTTCGGTGAATTCCGACCGTTCGAGCGCACGCAGCGGAGCCAGCCGCGCGAGAGCTTCCCCGTGTCGGTAGCCGCGGCGGAGGGCTTCGATCTCCTGCCGCTCGGCCATCAGCTCCGTCAGTTGCGATTGCAGCAGCTCTGCCTGGTCCGTTCCGCACTGCGGACAGAACTGTGCCCACGCGCCGACTGGGGCCTCGCATTGCAGACACGGATCCTTCAGGCCGCGGCCACAGGATTCGCAGAACGCATTGGCCGGGTCATTGATCGTCTGACAGTGGATGCACTGGCCAGTCTTCAGTGAGCTGCGGTCGCCGCTGGCCTGGCTGGTGACCGCGGCGGCCCCCGCCTGACGCAGTGCGTCGGCAAAGGCCTGGCCGCTGGGAAACCGCTTCGCGGGATCGTCTTCCAGTGCCTGCATGACGACATCGCGGAGCGCTTCCGGCAGCCGGTCCGGTCTAATGACACGCGGCACGTCACCGGCCAGCAGTTCGTACAGCGAGGCGGCCAGGCTCCACTGATCGCTGCGGGCATCGGCCCGTGACGCATCCTGCCGCTGCTCGGGCGACATGTAGTCCAACGTGCCCAGAACGGCTCCTGCCTGCGTGTGCTGTGACACGTCTGCGTCATCCTGCCGTGCCAGTCCAAAGTCGCCCAGCTTCGGCGTCCCGGTTGACGTCAGCAGGACGTTCGCGGGTTTGATATCACGATGGATGATCCCGCGCTGATGTGCGACGTGCAGCGCTTCGGCCAGTTGCGCCGCGATCTCGCCCGCTTCCCTCTGTTCGAGAGCCCCGTCCGCCAGCCGGTCGGCCAGACTCGGCCCGTCGACGAACTCCATGACCAGAAACGGACCTTCGCGCGTCAGGCCGTAGTCGAAGATCTGGATGATGTTGAAGTGGTTCAGCGCTGCGATGCTTTGGGCTTCGGTCAGGAACCGCTGCCAGGCTTTCGAGCTGCCGCTGTATTCGGCCAGCAGCTGCTTGATGGCGACCGGCCGTTTGAGCTTCCGGTCGACGGCCTGCACGACGTGCCCCATGCCGCCGCGGCCCAGCGTCGCGCCGATCTCGTAGCGTTTTGCCAGATCGAGGATTTCCTCGGCTTCACCGAACTCGATCCCGCCGCCGCCCAGGTCCGAGATTGACCCAGCGATGTCCGCGTTCGTCCCGAGATCTCCAAGACTGACGTCCGCGTGCGGCGCAGACGCCGGCTTCCCACGCAGATCTCCCGCTCGGGTCATCCCGGTATCCAGGCTGTCAGGCTGTTCTGCCGGATTGGCCATCCGCTTGCTCTTAGAATCTTCTGTGGAGAGCGACGATTCATCGCCGCTTTCGTGTTCCTTCGTGCCGGTCACCGCATCACGAGCCAGGCGGGAGAATTGTTGGCTCAACGCCTCCTGCAGGCCAGCGACCGCCGGGCGATCTGACACAGTACGCTGTCGCTGAACAAACTGAAGACACCAAGGCGGGAATGAACTCCCGCACTCCACAGGAATGCTCAGCCAGCATTCGGCTGCCACTCATCGAATTCGATGTCGTCTTCGTTGTACACTGAAGATTGCTCTGGACCGGATGCGAATGACCTTGCGACCGGCGATAGAAAAATCACCGCGAGCAGGGCGCCGGTGACGACTGAGGCAATATTGTCGAGGGCGACGGGGAAGCCCCACTGCAGCGAGAGGTCCAGCAGAGACAGCGGCAGAAATAGAACCAGCACGGCAGTTGTCGTGACGGCGTACAGCCATCGCGACCACGGTCTGTAAGAGAACAGCCCCACCCAGCTGGCGATCAGAGCGGGAATGGCGATCAACGCTATCAGAAGAGTCCCACTTGCCAGCACCGTTTCTACCGGAGACATCTCGGGAACTCCGCCAGCGTCCCGCATCGTGGCCAGCACCATCAGTTCTGAAAACACGCGGACGGGGACCTGCACCAGAAACAGCGCAATGTCGGCAATCAACAGTCCGCGATACCACCTGCGGAGTGTTCTGTGATCGGGTGGAAAATCGGCCATTCTCTCGAAAGTCTTTCAGTTCAGTGCGAAACACCTGGCCGAGTGCGGCGGCATTTCCGAGCGGGTCCAGCGCGAGACGGTCGGTCCTTTTGCCCGGAGCGGATTGTTAACTCAGTGCCGGGACCGGGTAGTCGCCGAACTTGTCCGGCAGCGCTGGCGGGGGATCGTTCAGGCTTGATGCCGTGCATTCCAGTGACGAGGTCGACGCGGTGATCTCGTCCCACGTGACAGGCCGCTGCTGGTACACCGCTGTCCGTCCCAGAATCGCGGTCAGTGTCGACTCGGCAGCCCGGGCGGTCTCGTTGTGCGGGCGGTCGTTCCGGATCGCGTCGATGAGGACGCGGAGTTCCTCGTCATACGGACTGGGAGCATTTCCGCTGTATGTCCAGTTCCGGCCCGGCGATGTGATCGACGTTTCCTGCTCAAAACTCGCTGTGCCGCGACTGCCCGTGATGAGTTCTCCCACTCCGTTGGGCGGATCGTCGCCGGCCAGTTCCGTCGGCGGACGATGGCGGCTGTGGCTGTGGACGGTGACTCCGTTGGGGTATTCAAAGTCGACGACGAACTCGTCATAGATGTCGCCGTGGTGAGAGCCGATGCGATGAGTCCGGCCACCGTGCCCGGTCGCTCGCAGAGGATGCCCCTGCAGAATCCAGTTGCAGATGTCGAGGTTGTGCGAATGCTGCTCGACAATGATGTCGCCGCTGAGCCACGTGAAGTAGTACCAGTTGCGGAGCTGCAGTTCGAGTTCTGAACCGACGT
>JAPOLP010000989.1 GCA_029977045.1 Planctomycetota bacterium | reverse complement strand
GTACTGCGTCACATTGAGCCCGGCCTGCCGGCGCCAGAATGCAGCACCGTCGTCGCGAGCGATTCTCGATCCTCGCTGGCGAACGTCGCGACTCTCATCCTTGATCGATCGTCCCCGCGCAGCAGATTCAACCGCTTCCGAGAACGCCCATGCCAGACGGACCTTCCAGCCGCCGCGAGTTTCTCAAGCAGTCAGCGCTCGTCACGGCAGCGGCCTCAGTACCCAGCGCCGCAATCGTCAGTGAGGCTGCCGACCCTATCGAAAGCAAGTTCCAGCCCGAGGAACTCTGGCGCGACCGCATGACGGCGCCGGACGACGGAAAGAAACTCGGCTGGTTCGTCGATTCGCGGCGCTGCTTCGGCTGCCATGCCTGTGAGGTCAGTTGCAAGGCAGAGAACGACGTGCCGCTGGGGAAATTCATTCGGCAGACGTTTTACAAAGACGTCGGCGAGTACCCGCAGGTCGCCCGCATGTTCCTGCCGATGGCGTGCCAGCACTGCGAGGACGCTCCCTGTATCAAAGCCTGCCCCTGTGGAGCCCTGCACAAGGCCGAAGGCGGCACGGTAGCGATCGACTACAACGTCTGCTGCGGACACGGCACCTGCGTCGAAGTCTGCCCGTACGGAGCCATCTACATGGACCCCGTCGCGAAGCAGGCCGTCAAGTGCCACAACTGCTACCACCGCACGGAAGTCGGAATGGAGCCCGCCTGCGTTCCGACCTGCCCGTCGCAGGCCCTGCACTTCGGCGACCTGAACGACCCGCAGTCGAGCATCAGCCTCGCGATGGCCGCCGCGCGAGAAAACGGAGTCGAACCCGTCCAGCTTCGCGAAGAGAAGAACACGAAGCCGCGCATGTGGTTCGCTGGCCCTGCCGCCGCGACGATCGAAGACAGCATCCCGCGCGAAGGCGAGTCCTACAGCGGCGACGCCTACAGCATCTACAACTGGAAACTCCCCGTCGATTGACTGAAAGCCGTTTGACCCGAAACCGCAGGCGACGACGTTTCACAAGTCGGGTGGCCGGGGCTGGAGCGAGGCACGAGCGAAGCCCCGGACCTGAACCTTCCCAATCGCAAAGCCGGAGCTTCCTTCGCTGGCTCAGTTCAGCCCCGGCCATCCAGAAACACTTCCCACATAAATACAACTGCCATGAGTACTGACCGACAAAACCGTCGCAGTTTCCTGCAACTTGGCCTCGCCGCCGGAAGCTCGACCGCTCTGGCCGCCCTGTCTGGTTGCGGTGGATCCTCAACGACCAGCGACAGCCAGACCGCATCGCCCGACGGTAAATCCGCGTCCGCAGCAGCCGGTAGCGACGCGGCACCGAAGCTGCCCGGTATCGACCTCGAAAAGTGGAAGAGCATCCGCGGCGAGCCGTATCAGCTTGGCGAATTCGGTGCGATGCCCGGCGTCTGCAAGCTTCCTGGTCCGCAGGCCAAACGCAACTGGCCCGATCGTGACAAGTACAAGGACGTCGAGAAGATCCCCAGCATGTGCCAGCTCTGCAGCACGGTCTGCGGCATTGTTGGGTACGTCAAGGACGGTCGGCTGATCAAGATCGAGGGCAATCCCAACGACCCGAACAGCCGCGGCTATCTCTGCGCGCGAGGCCAGGCCGGACTCAACCACCTGTACCATCCCGAGCGGCTGCTCTATCCGCTCAAACGTGTCGGAGCACGTGGCGAAGGCAAGTGGAAACGCATCACCTGGGACGAAGCCCTCGACGAGATCGCCGCCAAACTGCGGGCCGTCCGCGAGAGCGGCAAGCCGGAAGAGTTCGCCTTCCACCAGGGACGCCAGCGATCGAAGGACTACATCAAGCGGTTCCTCGACGCCTTCGGCACAAAGACGCAGCTCAACCATCGCGCCCTCTGCTCAGGCAACCGCCGCGCCGCCAACCTGACCTATCTGTGGGAAAGCGACTGGGACCTCAACGACGTCGAGAACTCGAAGTACATCCTCAACTTCGGCTCGAATGCGTTCGAGGCTCATCAGGGACACGTTCCGTTTGCGTCGCGCATCCAGAACGGTCGCTACAACAACGGAGCAAAGCTGGTCACGTTCGACGTCCGCCTGTCGAACACCGCCGGAGCCAGCGACGAATGGTTTGCTCCGTTCCCCGGAACTGACGGAGCGATCGCACTCGCAATGGGGCACACGATCCTCGCCGAGAACCTGCACAACGAGCAGTTCATCTCGCAATGGACCAACGCGACCGTCGACGAACTGCGCGAGCTGCTGAAGCCTCACACGCCGGAATGGGCTGAGCAGGTCAGCGGCGTCCCGGCAGCCGACATCCGCCGCATCGCGATTGAGTTCGCGCAGGCCGCGCCCACCTGCACGACGATGTGCAACCGAGGCAGCTCGGCACACCTCAACGGCTACTACAACGACCGGGCGATTCAACTGCTGAACGCTCTGGTCGGCAGCGTCGGCAAGAAAGGCGGCTGGTGCTGGTCACCGTGGAGCGGCCTCGACCCGGTCGTCAAAACGCCGGCCATGCCGCCGGGCGCGAAGACCTGGAGCGTCCTCGAAGACCCGCCGGAGTACCCGCTCTCGAACGTCTGGAACCGGATGCGCGTCGGCGAGATCATCTACCTCTACCTGCTGCAGGGCCGCGCGAAGCTGCAGGCCTACATGACGTATAACCTCGATTCGCCGCTGACCTGGCCCGAGGAATCGCTCACGCAGCAGGTCCTGTGCGACGAGAGCCTCATCGAGTTTCACGTCTGCATCAACGCCTTCTACAACGAGACCGCCCACTTCGCTGACATCATTCTGCCCTGGGCCACGTACCTGGAACGCTGG
>JAPOLP010000773.1 GCA_029977045.1 Planctomycetota bacterium | reverse complement strand
GCGACGGCTTTCCGGCAGAGATGTCCTGGCTAAGGTTCAACCTACTGACCGCGCCTTCCCAGCCCTCGGGCCAGTGGCTCTTAACGGCTGCCGATCGGCAACCCGTCAAGCTGCGGCGTTCGTCCCCCTCACAGTCGCGCGACGGCGGGAGAATCGCCTGCCCTGCCAGCTCGAACCCCGCTTCCGCGAGCCCCCGCCAGCACGACAGACTGCACTCCTCTTCCCTCGTCCTGGAAAGCGGTCTGTACTGCCTGTGAAGATCGACCGGATCACTCCCACGGCACCGGTCATTCATCAGGAATCAATTTCCCGGCGTCCCTCCGCCCCCAATCGCCATCCCCAGCCCACACAACCGTCACACCTTGCCAGCTGTAGCAGATTTCTCCGAAACCTGGAACGACGCAGGGCGAGGGATCATTCCCGCAGCGACGGTCGCCCCGCAGCAACGCTTGCCCCGCAGCAACGCTTGCCCCGCAGCTTGAGCCCGGTCTCAGGCTCGCTGCGAGTTTCGGAGAAACTCGCCTACGGCTTTTGCGACGCACAGCCGACAGCGTTCCTCATCGCTGACGACGTGTGAACCTGCTTTTGGGAAATCGTCGGGCGGTGCCTGGACTCGTGGGAGGTGGGGCATCATCCTCGTTGGCTGGTCGTAACGCAGTGGATCGCGAGACGGTGGTTGCTGAGCTGCGGCGTTCTGGTTGATCCCGGTTTGGAAGAAATATCTGATGGCTTCGTTTTTCAAGCTCTCGTGTCCGCAGTGCAGTAAGCCGCTGAAGGTTTCTCAGGATCTGGCGGGGCAGACTCGGAAGTGTCCTTACTGTCATACCTCGGTGAAGATTCCTGACGCGGTCGCTCCGCCGCCGGAGGTTCCGGGTGAAGGGTTTCCGAATATCGTCGTGACACCGGCTTCCGGTGGTGCGGCTCCGAGTGTCAGTCCGGGCGGAGCTGCGGTGGCACCGACGGCGGCGTCTCCGGCCAGGCGGCGGAAGAAGAGCTGGTTTCATGCGGGTAGTGGCGAGTCGGCCAGCAGCGACGTCAGCCTGCTCATCAGCGGAGCGATGGGCGCCGGGATGTCTGTCGTCTGGCTGGCGGCGATGCTGCCGTTGCGGGGTTACCAGATGGGGCAGCTCTTCTGGGACCGTGGACTGATCCCGTTCGCGACGACGTTTCTGATGTTCTGGTCGGTCGGCATCCTGATCCTCAAATGGCTGAACCTGAAACAGCAGCGTGAGTCGATGCTGCTCGACGTCCTGCCGACGGAAGTCGCGGGCGAGATCACGATCGACTCGCTGAACAACTTCGTCAAACACATCAACGGCCTGCCGGTTGGCGGGTCCGAGAGCTTTCTGATCAATCGCGTGCTGCGCGGCATCGAGCACTTCCGCGTCCGCAAGAGTGCCGCCGAAACGGTCACGATGATGGAGTCGCAGTCGGCGATCGACGCGAACAACGTCGCGGGCAGCTACACGCTACTCAAAGCCTTCATCTGGGCTCTGCCGATCCTCGGCTTCATCGGAACGGTCGTCGGCGTCAGCGCGGCGGTCGCGAGTCTCGCCAGCAGCCTCGATTCGGCCGCTGATATGACGGCGATGAAGGGCGCGCTCAATTCGGTCTTTGCGGGCCTGGGCACTGCATTCGACACGACGCTGCTGGCACTCATCATGAGTATGCTGGTCAAGATTCCGACATCGGCCCTGCAGAAGAGCGAAGAGGACCTGATCACCGCCGTCGACGAATACTGCAACGAGAACCTGCTGCGGCGGCTGAACGATGGTCGCGAAGGCGGTGCCGAACGAGGAGCCGGCGGCAGCGGAGCCGACGTCACGATCTTCCGCGAAGCTGTCGAAGCCGCGATGGGCACTAACCACGCCGAACTGGAGCAGTGGCTAACGAAGCTCGACGCTATCGGCGGCAAGCTGACCGGACAGGTCGCCGACGGCTGGGACAAAATCAACACGCGGATTCAGAAGCAGCAGCTCGAACATTCGACACAGCTTCAGCAGCAGCAGGCCGATCAACAGAAGAGCCTGCAGGCCCAGCTCAACCAGATGGCGGCCTCGGCGGCGGAGATTCAGCAGACGCTGGCGACCGTCGGCAGCCAGGCCGCGACGATGCAGACCGACGTGACCGGCTCGTTCGCGCAGGCTCAGGCCACGCTGCAGCAGCAGTTCGCCGGCCTCCAACAGGGGCTTAACAGCCTGAGTGCCGTACTGCAGCAGCTTGGACAGCAGCAGGTCATCGTTCAGCAGGTGCAGCCGCCGAAGAAACGCGGCTGGTTCAGCAAGGCCCGTTAACAGCGAAAGGCGAAGTCATGGCCCGACGGCCTCGCGGCGAAGACGACGACGTGTCGCTGTTCCCGTTCCTGAGCATCATCGCGTGCGTGATCGGCGTGCTGACGATGATGATCTCGACGCTGGCCCTCGCGCAGATGGACCACCCCGACGTCGCTCTGATCGAAGCCTACGAAAAGTCAGCCGGCGAACTGTCCGCCGCCGAGGCCGAAGTCACGCGGCTGAAGAAGCTGCTCGACGACAAGATCGGCCCCGGAGCCGCGACGGTTCGCGAAGACGTCTCGGCCAGTGAGAAGGAACTCGCAGAGCTGGCGGCGGAACTCGAAAAGGTCCACATGCAGCTTGCCGAGCAGCAGAAGGTCAAGGTCGTCATTCCGCAGCTCGACCCAGCTCAGCGGGAAAGCGTCGCGTCGATGCAGACGCAGTTGAAGGACCTGACCGAAGAGCTGGCGATCCTGGAGAAGGACCTGTCGGAAAGGAAAGAGGCCAGCGAGTCACAGGTAACAATCCTACCAGGCGGAACCGGAGTGAACTTCACTCCGCACTTCGTCGAGTGCGCCGCGGATTCGATCGTCCTGCACACGATGAACCCGCCGAAGCGGATTCGCACGGCGAGCGTCGTTGCCGATGCGGACTTCGTCGCGCTGCTGCAGCGAGTCGCCAACAACGCGAACGATTCCATCGTGTTTCTCGTCCGCAGCGACGCGCTGGGCACATACCGAACCGTCCGGCAGATCTGCACCGACCGCGACATCCGCAACGGAAAACTGCCCGTCGTCGGTGCCGGACGGATTGACCTGAGCCATTTCGCGACGCAGAAGCCGGCAGCCACGAAGCCCGACGAAGCAAAGAAGTAACGCACCCGAAGCATTCCCATGAAGAAGTTCAAACGCAATGACGACGAAGACGGCGGGCTCGACTCGCTGCTCGACACGATGACAAACGTCGTTGGCATTCTGGTACTCGTGCTGATCGTCACTCAGCTCGGCGTGAGCGACGCGCTGACCGAGATCACCGCGAACTCGAACGTCACGCAGGAAGACCTCGACGCCGCGAAACAGCAGCTCGCGTCGCTCGCGCAGGAAAAACAGCAGCTCACCGACCAGGCGTCGTCGGTCGCGTCGTTCGATATCGAAGCTGAACGCGAACGGCTGCGGCGGCTGAAAGAAACGCTGGAAGCTCAGAAGAAGTTGCTCGCCGACGAGTCGAAAAAGGCGAACGAGTTTTCTCTGGCAATCGATCGCGACCGCGAGACCGCCGCGAAGAACAAGAAAGAAATCGAGGACACTCAGCAGAAGCGGCAGGAACTGCAGACGGAGCT
>JAPOLP010000094.1 GCA_029977045.1 Planctomycetota bacterium | reverse complement strand
GCCGACAGTGCGCACTCGACCTCGCCTCTGAATTCGACGAACTGCCGCAATTCACTGGAGCGATGCGGTACGGTGTCGACGCAGTTGCGAATCGAGCGTTCGATCGGGCGGCACATGACGGCCAACCGCTGCGACGCAATCCGGCGACTGCCTCCTGCTGCGAGGGATTACGTCTCCAGAGAGTTCCCGACGATCATCCGAGGAGCGTCAGTGGCTTGGCCATTTTCAGCGCAGTCGCGTGCCGATGACGTCGTCCGCGTGAAACGCGGTACGCAGCTGAACGTAGCGGCTCGGGGTCACCTTGAACTGGTTACGCGATTCGGCACTGACGAACAGGAACAGGTCGCCATTGAAGAACGCTCCGAATTCGACGCTGCCCTGCACGGCACGTTCGGTCAGCCACAACTGCACGGGATCGCAGCCGAGCATTCGCGGCGCGTACTTCTGTGGTGCTGACTGAAACGTTCGTAGATCAGCCTCCGTCGGAAACTGATAAACAACGCCCTGCCAGGTGGTGGAGTATTCCCCCCGGCCCTTGATCCACTCACGTTTTGACTGAATGTGAACCGGGCAATAGCCGTCGAGCCCAACCAGTGGCGGGTTGCTTGCCAGTGACGGCGTCGGCGTAGCCGACGGTGGTTGCGTTGCCTGCCGTGGCGTCAGTGTCTGGGTATTCGGCTGCTGCCGAGGTGTGGCGGGACGCCCCTGTGGTCGCGACGCGCCCGAGTTTGATGCCAGATTGCGGCTGCCTTGAACGTCGGTTCGCGGGGGAACTGCAGGCAGATTCGGCTTCGTGACAGGCAGCGACGGAGCGGACTGCTGCAGGCGGGCGATCGCGGCCGCGCGTTCTTCGCGAAATCGACCGCTCAGCTTTGTGACCATAGCCAGATACTCGGAGCGTTCCTGCTTTCCGGAATTGCGGCCAACGATCAGACCGTCCGGCGCGATGACAATGTCGCAGGGCAGGCCCTCAACGCGAAACGCTTCCGTCAGTCCGGGCTCTTCATCGCTGTCAATCTTGACGCCAATAACCTGCCGCCCGAACTGCCCCAGCAGCTGTTTTGAAGACAGCGTTTCGCGTTCCATCTCCTGGCAGGGGACGCACCACGGCGCATAGAAATGGACGATCAAGGGCAGCCCCAGATCGCGAGCAAGCTGCCGACCCTGGCCGTAATTGTGCAGCCACTTCGCCGGGCCATTGACGCCGTTGATCAGCGGATTCTCTGGCGAGGCCGCCGCCGAAGCGGATGCCATTCCGGCAACAACACACGCAACAAGTGCGGCTCGCACGCTGGTACGGAGCGGTGCAGTGCGAACCAAAGACCAGATGCTGAGGATGGATGCTTTATGCGTCATCGCCGTTTTCTCACACACGCGAAACAAGACACTCAGAGATACTCCGCGGTCTGGGGTATCGACGCGAAAAGTCCGAGAGCGTGTGCTCGATCAAACAGTCGACTCAGTTTGCGTACAGTCGCATCGCGTATGTCGGTCCCGAAGAAATGGAAAGACAGGGTGGTTGCGGCGACTGTTTCTGGCTGGGAAGTAGTCGACGCGAAGCTGGTGCGAAACTTTGACGGCTGCGCAAAGAAAAACGGGCGAGCTTCCTGCTGGAAACTCACCCGTCGATTCGACTCGGAGCGAAAGTGATCAGCTCAATGCCTCGCGTGCTCAGGCTCTCTTCACCTGAGCACAGAATGCGAAACCGCTATGGCACCTCAGGCGGGATGATTTCGATCTCGCCGATTTCAGCTCCGTCGGGCAGGTCTTTGACCTGACGATAAATCTGCCCGTGGATGCTGACGTGAACGACGGCGTCAGTGGTCTCGAAGTTGGCGGCTTCGTCCTCACCGCCGACGACCAGCGGCAGTTTGTGGCTGTAGACGTTTCGACCACTGAGCTTCAGGCCGGCGTTACGGAGTTCCTGGACTCGTTCCGGATAGAAGAATTCGTCGATGAATTCTTCATCGTCGAGTGCCTCTTCAAAGGCTTCAGACGAGTCGCAGACCGGGATGACTTCACCGCCGACAACGTCGACAAAGCAGACTTCGCCTGAGTCCGTCTGTGCGAAGACGTCGCCCATCGCAGTGATCATGACGGGCAGCATCAGGCTTTCCATCGCCCATTCCCAGTCGGCCAGCAGAGCCACCGGGTCGATGCCTTCCGGGTCAATCGTCAGATCTTCAAGAGTGAGGCTCACGAGAATGCCTTTGCAACTGCGGCTTTCATTTTCGCCAGTCCGGTTTCGACAACAACGGCAGGGTTCTGCTCCCAGTAGCCGGGATTGAACAGTTCCAGTGAGAGCACTCCGTTGAAGCCCGTGCTCACCAGCGTCTGCAGAATCTCCGTCAGAGGCGCGACGCCATCGCCGGGATAAACGCGATCGCGGTCGGCGATTGTCTCACGCGGCGGATCAGCCGGATAATCGTTCATGTGGAAGCACGGGATCGCGCCGCCATCAATCAGTTCGAGCCCGGTGAAGTCCGAGCCGCCTTTGTAGAGGTGGTAAACGTCCGGCAGGATGCAGGCGTCGGGATGCTTCGACTCGATCGCGACCAGAGCCGTCTCGCCCAGCCGCGACAGGTTTTCCGAGAAGCCCCAGACTTCAAGCTGCGGAGTGACGCCCGTCTGCCGACCGACTTCCAGTAGCGCGTGATAGCGTTCGGCTGCTTTAAACAGGTCAAGTTTTCCGTCGCGAGTCGCTCCCGCCGGCGGGGCAGCGATCCGAGTTCCACCGATCTGAGCGACGAGGTCCATGTCGCGCTTTGCGTTTTCGAGCCCCTGCATCCGCTTCTCGTCGTCATCGACGATCCAGTTCGCAAAACCGATCGCACTCTCGACTTTCAGGCCGGCATCTTCGATCCGCTTGCGGAGATCACTCAGCAAGCCACCCGCCTTCACATGGTCGTCAATCTGACTGATCCACGGCTCAATGCCGTCATAGCCCGCCTTGCCAATCAGCTCGACCTGCTCGGCCAGTGGCTGCTTCTGACCGCGGATCGTGCTCGTATTGAAGCAGTACCGGAACTTCGGAGCGGCAGCCGGTGCTGCGGACGCGGGAGTTGCCGAGGTCAGAGCCAGCCCGCCGGAAGCCGCGGCGGCAGTCAGGAAGCCTCGTCGAGACAGTGAAGACGTCATAAGAATTTCCGTCGGTAGAATCGTTGCATGCGGAATCGCGGGCCGCGTTGCCGTGCGACTTAGCGATCTGGTGCGGGACTATGTCGACCGTGTTCGATCTCTGCAATTCGCCGGACGATTCGCCTCCGTCCGGTGTTCAGAACGCACTCTTCTGGACACTCTGGCTGCCGTGTGCTACGAATGCCGCATGTGGACTCGTCTCGCACATCTTCTATTCATCGCCGTGCTGGTCGCCGGAAACGTCGACTTTGCAGGGATGTGGTGTGCCTCGGCGTCCGATTTCGACGACCCGTTGCCGGTCCAGCCGGCAGAAGAAGAATGCGAGTCCGCTGACGAAATCGAACTCGACAAATTCCACACCGGCCTCGCATTCCTTCCGCCAAGGGCCGGCCACACCGTCGGGCAATGGCAGTGGAACGTTCGCAGCTTCGGCGATGCTCAACTGGCCGAATGCTCGCACGGTGTGATCGGTGTTCGCGGCCCGCCGCGCATCTGACCTCCGCCCTTTGCTGAGTCTGCTGAACGGCTTCGTCTTCGTGAGGCGACCAACTCGTCGCTGTCGATTCTGCCTGGCGTATTCCGCCTGCCGAGGCTCTGAGTTCAGCACATCCACTTCGCTGCACTTCGCACGTCCGCGAGTCTGATTCGCGGATAGACGGTTCTGCCATGAGCGCTACGCTGCCTGCGTCCGAGCTGATCTCGCACACGCATGATGAATCACAGGCCGACGAACTTCGCCATGCCGTCGAACATGCCGCCCATCTGCTGCCTGCGCAAGGTCCGATCGAAGTCTTCGTCCATCACAACACGCTTCACGCGTTTGAGGAGCGATCGTTTCATGAAGCGGTCAAGGCTGCGCATCGACGCTTTGGAGCAAACCCGTACTTCCCGGAAGCGAGGTACCGCGAATTCCTGGCGAGCGGTCGCATCACGATCGGCGACCTCGAAGCTGTGCTTGCTGACGAACTTCGCGACGGCGATGACATGATTGACGGGCTGGGGACCCGCCAGCAGATCCGGATGGCCATGCTGCGTCATCCGCTGCGGATCGGTCCCGACGCTGAACTTCGCTGGGTCGTCGCCGAGACCGACGCGCTGGAAAAGTTTCGTCCGGAAGTCCCTGCGCGCGTCCGTGAAAGGCTGATCGAAGGTGCGAGGTCCTGGCTGGAGGTGACTCAGTCCGGTGCTGCGGCTGGTGCTGGTGAACTGGCGGAACTGCCCGGCGAACTGCTCTCGAAGTTCGGTCGACGCCCCGACAGTTGGCGGGAGTCAACCTGGGAAACAGCAGCACTGCAGATTCTGTGGCGCATCTGCCGACATGGTTCTCAGCGTCTCCCGACTGCTGGTCTGCCCGAAGAAGGTCTGCTGCACCCGCGTGATCTGCTGCTGAAGGCCACCGGCGAGGACATCAACCGGTACACGCACGACCTGATGATTCGATTCTGCGGCGCGTTCCTTGATCAGGGGTACGCTCAGTGGAAGCTGCCAGATCGCGATGCAGGCCTGTTCCGGGCGTTCGTCAATTTGTACTCGCAGCAATGCACCGTGCCGGACGAGTGGCTGCGCGGCCTGCGCGAGGAACTGCTCTCCATTCAGCGCGAGGAGACGTCGCCCGAGCAATCGATCCTCGAATCACTGGAATTACTGGGCGTCGACGAATCCGACCGCGACGAGTTCATCACACAGACACTGCTGTCCCTGCGCGGCTGGGCAGGCATGGTCTGGCAGATGGAAACGGCAGCCGACTGGACGGTCCGACCCGCGCCGAAGGGCTCACTGCTGGAGTTCCTGGCGGTGCAGCTGCTCCTGGAAAGGCAGGCGATTGCATATTTCGGACGCGAAGTCTTCGGCATCAGCGGCCCGGTCCGAAAGACGCTCGATGCCGCCACCGAGAATGTAAAGCGCGGCCAGCCACTGAATATTGAACGCCGCGCGTTTCTGCTGTTTCAGGTCGGGCAGATGCTCGGCTGGCAGCCACAGTTGTTACAGAAACTCGACATTGCCGGGTGGGAGGAACTCTCGGGCGAAGTCGAATCGTTCTCGTCGCTCGAACGGCGCCGGGTTTTCCACGAAGCCTACGAACGGCAGTATCGCATCGCCGCGCTCGACGCCTTTGCGAAACACTCATCCCGCCGCCGCGGACTGGCCCAGCAGCAGACAGAAAAGTCGCGACCAGCATTCCAGTTGATGTGCTGTATCGATGACCGCGAGGAATCGTTCCGGAGGCACGTCGAGGAAGTTGCGCCGCAATCAGAAACCTTCGGTGCCGCAGGCTTCTTCGCCGTCGCCATGAAGTACAAGGGAGCGGCCGACAGCTTCTTTAAGCCGCTGTGCCCGGCGGTCATCGATCCGGACCACTACGTCCAGGAAGACGTCGGCTACACGTTTGAAGGCGTGCATAAATCGCGGGCTCAGATGCGCAAGGGCCTCGGGCAGGCAACCTACCTGTTCCATACGCGAAGCCGGACGTTCCTGGGCGGAATCGTGACAGGAATCGCCGGATCGCTCGCCACAGCACCTCTGGTAGCCCGCGTTCTGGCTCCGCATCTGACAGCCCGAATTCGCAGCCGCTTCGGATCATTGCTGCAACCGCCGCCGGTGACGCGTCTGCAGTTGCAGCGTTACGAAGAGGAGCCCGGATCACAGAACGGACATATTGGGTATACGCTCGAAGAAATGGCCGGCATCGTAACCCGGCTGCTGCAGGACATCGGCCTGACTAAGACTGAAGACTTTTCGCGGCTGTTCATTGCCTGTGGCCACGGATCGTCGAGTCTCAACAACCCGCACGAATCCGCATACTGCTGTGGTGCGTGTGCGGGCAAGCGAGGCGGCCCAAACGCAAGAGCTTTTGCCGAGATGGCGAACGACTACCGCGTCCGGACGCTGATCGCGGAGCATGGCCTGTTGATTCCCAACGACACGGTCTTCGTCGGCGCGTACCACAACACATGCGATGACTCCGTTGTCTATTACGACCTTGATCGCGTGCCTGCATCACACCGGCCAGATTTTGAATTCGCGCGTAAGGCCATTGACGAGGGCCGTACAAGAAATGCCCACGAGCGCTGTCGCCGATTTGCTTCAGCGCCGCTGACACTGACGCCTGAAGAAGCTCTGCGGCATGTCGAGTCACGGTCAGAAGACCTCGCTCAGGCACGTCCCGAATACAACCACGCGACGAATGCTCTGTGCATCGTCGGGCGTCGGGACTGGACGCGGGGGCTGTTCATCGACCGTCGTTCGTTTCTGACGTCGTACGATCCGACTCAGGATGACGAAGGGTCGTCGATCCTGTTCCGCATTCTCGCGGCGGCGATTCCGGTCTGTGCCGGGATCAGCCTCGAGTACTACTTCTCCTGCGTCGACTACGTGAAGTACGGATCGGGCTCGAAGCTGCCTCACAACCTGGTCTCGCTGCTCGGCGTGATGGAAGGCTCGGCGAGCGATCTCCGCACCGGCCTGTACCAGCAGATGGTCGAAATTCACGAACCGGTCCGGCTGATGTTCGTCATTGAGACCACTCCCGAAGCGATGCTCTCGATCATTGACCGGCACGAAGGCATAGGACGATTGTGCCGCGGCGGCTGGGTACAGCTCGCCGTAATCAATGCCGAGACATCAGAACTGCACCTGTATCGCGGTGATCGGTTCGAACCTTACGAGCCGTCCGCCGCTGAGCTGCCTGAAGTCGCGTCGTCGCTGCAGTGCTACGAAGGCTTACGCGACCACCTGCCCTTCCGTTCGATCAAAGAAACGCCGGCCTCCGCCTCGGCAGCCTCTCAGACATAGTCTGGCTTCGCGTGATGTCCGTCGTTCCCACCGAGTCCCTCCGATTTTTCAGTAAGCTCACCTGACCATGACACTCGACAACATCTTTCAGATTCTTGGCGTCATCGTTGTTGCCAGCCCCGCCGCTCTGCTGGCGTTGCTGGGACTGCCAATGCTGGTCAGCCGTCCGATCAGCGAAGCGATGCAGTCGAACCTGACGAAAGTCGCGGTTCTCGCCGGACTCTTTTCCGCACTGGCCATCCTCGGCCTGATGCTCGCCTTCGATTCCCGACACGTCGTGATCGAACTCGGCAACTGGGTCGAGATTCATCAGGAAGATTTTCACTTCCACCTGAAGTTCGTCTTTGACCGACTATCCGTGCCGTTCGCGATTCTGTCATTCGTGCTCTGCGGAACGGTCGGTGCCTTCGCCAGCGTCTATCTCCATCGTGAGGCCGGGTATCGGCGGTTCTTTCTGCTGTATGCCCTGTTTCTGCTGGGCATGATCGTTTCGTCGCTGGCCGGCACGATTGAGACGTTGTTCCTCGGCTGGGAGCTCGTCGGCCTCTCGTCCGCTCTGCTGATCGCCTACTTCCACGAACGACCAGGCCCGGTTCGCAACGGCCATCGTGTCTGGACGGTATACCGCTTCGCCGACGCCGCGTTCCTGATTGCGGCCCTGACACTGCATCATCTCACCGGCGCCGGCGACTTTGACGGCCTGATGGGCACCGGTCCCTGGCCGGAAGGAGTCGCGGCGACGGATTCCTGGCACGCGTTGATCGTCGGCCTGCTGCTGCTGGTCGCCGCTGCCGGGAAGTCGGGCATGGTCCCCTTTTCCGGCTGGCTGCCTCGCGCGATGGAAGGCCCGACTCCTTCGAGCGCCGTCTTTTACGGGGCACTCTCAGTTCATCTGGGAACTTACCTGCTGCTGCGAGTCAGCCCGTTACTGGAAGCATCGTGGGCCCTGAGCGGTGCCGTGATCCTGCTTGGCCTGGTATCCGCCGTGATGGGAACACTGGCCTCCCGCGTGCAGAACGATGTGAAGAACGCCCTCGCGTTTGCCTCGCTGACGCAGGTCGGAATCATCACCGTCGAGATCGGCTGCGGTCTGAGATACATCGCCCTGATTCACATGATCGGTCACGCCTGCCTGCGTACGCTGCAACTTCTGCGGGCTCCGTCACTGCTGAAGGATTATCAGTCGCTGGAGAACGCAATCGGCGAACGGCTTTCGACCGGTCCGACATTCTGGGAACGCAAGGTGCCGGAAGCACAGCGTTCGTGGCTGTACCGCTTCTCGCTGGAACGCGGCTATCTCGACGGATTTCTCAACGAATACATCGTGCGACCGTTCGTGCGGCTGTTCCGCTGGTGTGACCAGCAGGAACGTCGCTGGACCCGCTTCGCCGGAGGCGGCGAGCATCGTGAATCGGATCACGTCGCGGTTTATGGAGACTCTCTGGAGGACGTGGTCTGATGCCTGAAATGCACCTGCCCTGGCTCGAACTCTCAGTGCTGATTCCGCTGCTTGGAGCACTGTGGGTCGGCTGCCTGAAAAACCGAGATGTCGCCCGCACGCACGCCATCATTGCCTGTGCATTGACGTTTCTGTGCGCCGCTGGCGAGTGGATCGATTTCAACTCGCTGCACACGTTCGAGGCGCACGACCACTGGGACGTGCTCGACGCGGTCTTCCATAAGGACGTGTTCGTTGTCGACGAATTGAGTGCGCCGCTGCTTCCTCTGGGTGCGATGCTCTATCTGATGACGGTGCTCACGACGCTGCGTACCAAAGTCAATCGCTTCTCGTTCGGCTGGACGCTGTTCTCCGAAGCGGTCCTGCTGGCGACGCTGAGCTGCCGCGATCCCTGGCTGATCATCACGCTGTTGACCATCGCAACGATTCCGCCGTGGGTCGAAATGCGAGTCCGCCGTCAGGCAACGCGGTTTTACTGTCTGCACATGGGCGCATTCATCGTATTTTTAGTCGCCGGCCAGGCACTGGTTCCGGAAGACGCTTCAGCGTTGAACCCGCCGGTCATCGCAGGCTGCCTGCTGACGGCTGCTGCTCTGTTGCGAAGTGGTGTCACCCCCCTGCACTGCTGGATCACCGACCTGTTCGAGAAAGTCACCTTCGGGACGGCGCTGCTCTTCGTGACTCCGATGACGGGCGCGTACGCAGTCATTCGGCTTGTCCTGCCTATCGCTCCCGACTGGGCGCTGCAGAGCATTGGGGTCGTCTCACTCTTCACCGCCGTTTACGCGGCAGGAATGGCGCTGGTTCAGCACGAAGCACGACGCTTCTTCTGCTACGTCTTCCTGAGCCATTCGTCACTGGTGCTGGTTGGACTCGAAATGGCAACGCCGATCGGCCTGACGGGAGCCCTCTGCGTCTGGCTGTCCGTCGGCATTTCACTGCTGGGCTTTGGCCTGACGCTGCGAAGCGTTGAAGCACGCACGGGCCGGCTGTCGCTCAACACGTTTCATGGCATGTACGAGCACACTCCGATCCTAGCCGGGCTGTTTCTGCTGACCGGCCTGGCGTCGATCGGCTTCCCTGGAACCGTCGGCTTCATCGGAACGGAACTGCTCGTCGAGGGCGCTGTCGGTGTATATCCGCTCGTCGGACTGGCCGTCGTACTGGCTGCGATGCTCAACGGGGTCGCCGTCGTGCTGGCCTATTTCCGAGTCTTCACCGGAACGCGCCACTCCGCGTCGATCTCGATGAACTGCCGCCTCAGCGAACGCGTCACGATTCTGATCCTGACCGCGCTGATCCTCGGCGGCGGCCTGTACCCGCAGCCCGGAGTTTCGTCCCGCTACCACGCCGCTGCTGTGCTGATGGCGCATCGAGCTGGCAAGGAACTCGATCCGGAAACCGAGAAACACCCGTACGAAGCAGTTTCGGTCGGTGAAGCCAGCGCCAATGAAGGGTCGACCGAAGCACCTGCCGGACACTGAGCGAACAGTCTCGCGCTGCCCAATCCACGCCAAGCCTTCGTTCTGACTCGTGCGGCAGGCAATGAGACATTGCCGAGCCGTGACCGTGAGGCTGCGGGATTCTGCGATTTCAGTCCCCGTGGCCTCACAGCCACGACTCGCCTGAAACCTCTCGCTGAACGCGACGTGGCAAGTTAGCCACCAGCCCCAGAGAATCGCGAATGGCTCACCGGCGACACACCCTCGGTGCGAAACTCAGACTTCGATGTTCAGGCCCGGGATCGCTTCCTTGAGCGTGTTCAGTGCGGATTCGTCGTATCCCAGCGACGTGAGGCCAAGCTTGAGCTTCTTCAGCTTCTTCAGCTTGCTGAGCGACTCGACGGCACTGGTGTCGAGCATCATGCACTCATCGAGTTCCAGCGTTTCGAGATTCTCCAGCGCGGCCAGATGAGCGAGTCCCACACTGGTGATTTCGCACTTCGACAGGTCCAGCGCCGTCAACGTCGTCAACTTGCCGAGTTCTGCGAGCCCTTCGTCGGTGATGGTGCAGTATTCGAGTGCCAGATCGCGGAGCTTCGGGAAGCTGGCCAGCGTCGCGATGCAGCTGTCGTCAACGATCGATCCGGTCAGGTCCAGCACTTCGAGATTCGTGAGGCCGGTCAGATGAGCGACACCGTCACTCTTAACAGCCGATTCCCGCAGATACAGCTCCTTGAGCCCCGTCATTCCGGCCAGGTGTTTCAGGTCGTCACTGAAGACGCTGTTGAACCGGACGTTAAGCACTTCCAGTCCGGTCAGCCCGGTGATATGCACGAACGCCTTGCCGGGAATGTCGATGTCGTTTTCGAGTTCCAGCACCTTCAGCGTGCTCGTCTTGCCCAGGGCTTCGAGCGACGCCGCGCTGAGCTGCGTGTTCTTGCTGATGTTGATCGACTGCAGGTTCGGAAGTGCGGCGAGAGCCTTAACACCTTCGTCCGTGATCTTCGGACACTCCTGCAGCTTAACGACCCGCAGCGACTTGATGCCGGCCAGAGTCTTTGCCGACTCGTCGGTGACGTTCGTGAACCGCAGATCGACGTCGACCAGGTTCTTCGCACCTGCCAGGTGAGCGATGCCCGCGTCGGTCACGTCGGTTCGCCGCAGCCCCAGAGCTTTCAGGCCCTCAACGCCGGCTAGAACCTTGACGCCTTCGTCCGCGATCCGCGTGCTGGCGGCATCCAGAACCTGGAAGTTCGGGCAGGCCGCAAGATGCTCGCACCCGGCGTCCGTGAAGTTCGGCCCGAACACGATGACACGAGCCAGGGACGGCAGCTTCTTCAGCAGAGCGAGGTCATCGTCGCCCGTCTCCGTCGACCGGAAGTCAGCCAGCACGACGTTTCCGTTGCCGTCGGCCTGCAGCAGAACATTCTTTTCCTTGAGCGCCGCAACAGCCTCGGCGTCATCCGCCGGAGGTGGCTCAGGCTTCGGAGCATCGACCTTCGCGACCTCTTCCACTGCACCTGCCCCAGGAGCTGGAGCAGCCGTCGGCTTACAACCGGACAGAAGGCTCAGAGAAACGGCAACCACGCACAGAAAAACAGTCAACGATCTCATCGAACAGTCAGCTTTCGGATCAGGCAGGAGGGTAAATCAGCGGCAAAAACACCAGCGCCGGCGAGGACAGGCAGGCTATCCGGCGCCTGGAGCGAACGCAATTGTCGCAGTTTCACGATCCAGCCCCATCATCGTGATCACTGGTCGCTGATTTGAGGGCTGTTATCATCAGCCGTTTCCGATGCAGATCCTCGAAGTTCCCAGCCGCGGAGCCTCGAAATGCGTAGTCTGCTTCCCACCGTGGCTTCCGCCTTCCCGCAACGGGATTCCAACACAGGAGCTTATCCATGAGCCATCAGTCCAATCGTCGTG
>JAPOLP010000005.1 GCA_029977045.1 Planctomycetota bacterium | reverse complement strand
TACATCAGTGCCGGGACAACGGCGTTCGAGAGGAACGCGAAGGCGAAGAAGATCAGACCGGCGACCAGCAGGATTCCGGACTTACGTTCAAACATCGTTAACTCCCTGTTCCGGCATCATCCGCCGTGAACTTATGGATGATTGATTACTGATTTTCAGAGTTTGCTGAAGAGGTGAGTCGGAGTTACGCGGGAACCGCCGTGGAACTCATTTCGACTTCTTCTCGTGTTTTCCATGTCATGTAGATGTTCCACAGGAAGACCAGCAGACCAGCGAACATCACGAGGCCGGCGAATACGCGGACCATCCAGAACGGGAAGGACACTTCGACCGAGCGTTCCCATGGCTGCAGAGCCGACCAGCTCCAGCCCTGGAACAGACCGCAGAGAATCAGGTCACCAGCCATGACCAGCACACCGCCGGACGAAAGCCAGTAGTGATATTCCAGAGCTTTCTTGCTGTACCACTCGGTCTTCCAGATGCGTGGGATCAGGTAGGTCATCATCCCGAAGATCCACTGGCTGAAAACGCCGAACATGACCAGGTGAGCGTGTCCGACAACCCAGTCCGTGAAGTGAATCAGTGCCTGGAACGTCAGAGTCGTCTGCATCGCACACTGCAGACACGTCAGGAAGTAAAAGACCATGCCGGTGTAGAACCAGCGGATCGGCAGGTTGTCGACGACTGCCCTGCCTCGTCCCCACAGGGTGCCGAAGAAGTTGATGACGACCGTCGTGACGACCAGCTCGACGGCGATCGTCGAGATGATGGCACCGTACTGCAGGAACATCGGGATTGGCGTGTAGAGGAAGTGGTGAATCCCGTTGAGCGGGTAGAAGAAGGCCAGTCCCCAGAAGCCGACGAGCGAGAGGCCGTGGCTCCAGATGGGCTTCTTCAGGATGATCGGCACGAAGTAGTACATCAGGCCCCAGCCCAGCGGGGTTACGAACAGACCGACGAGGTCGTGAATGAAGAGGCCGCCGACGGCACCGGCACTCGAACCCGAAACGAAGTACTCAGGAACGAAGTTACCCATGGCGTAAGTCAGGAACGTCCAGATGAACATCGCCAGGAAGTACCACAGCGTGACGTACATCGGGCCTTTGACTTTCAGGATCGGTGGCATGAAGTTGATCGCCACCAGCAGCAGGCCAAGCTGAGCAACCGGGTCAATCCAGACCGGCGTTTCACCCCACTCCAGGCCCTGAGCCTGCCCAAAGATGATCCCCACTGCGGTCGACAGAACGACGATCTGCCAGGCGGCGAAAATCGCCCAGCTCAATCGCTTGTCCAGAACCGGATGCAGCGTCAGTCGAGGAATCGACCAGTGCATGAGGCCCAGGAAGGCGTTTGCCAGAAACCCGTAGGCAATCGCGTTCGTGTGGATCATTCGCCAGCGACCTGGCGAAAAGAACTCGATCCCCGACAGCGGATTGTGCCGCAGCAGCTGACCGGCCATCAGCATACCGCCCAGCATCGACACGAGCATGAACAGCAGCGCCATACCGAAGTAGGCGATGACGATCTTCTCGTTGACGAGGTCTTTCTGATCGAGAGTCTGTGTTTCCGTTGCTTCAGACATGAATTTATTCCACCAGGATCAGGAGCCGGTTTGAAAACCCCGGCTGTCGTTTTACGTCAGAACAGAAAGGCAGTCCGCAGGTTGCTGGCTACTCCGACGTCGTCGGTCGGTTGTAAGGTGAGAACAGTCCCAGCGGATAAAGGGCGGCCATTGAAACTCCAAAGGCGACGTGTGTTCCCGCAGCGACCCATGTTGGCAGCAGCTTGCCGTCGGTGATCCATGAGCCACCGTCGCAAACCATAGGCTGCAGCCAGCTCAGAATTCCGTAGAACATGATGCCCCAGAGAATCAGGCCGATCGCTCCAGCGAAGACCATGCGGACCGCTGTCGATGATTTCGCTGTGAACCGGGCCAGAGCGACGTGAATCGGAACGCCGAGAAGCATTCCGGTCACAAGGTAAAGGCAGACGCCACATGCCAGTACAACACCGTTGTCGACGGCGTAGACCTTTGTTGTTCCAGTGACGGCCAGTGCTCGCTCGCCGAGTGGAAACGTCAGGTAAACCCGAATGATTTCAAGCGGGCTCTTACCGACGACTGGAGCGCCGATGACGTTTACCATCAGGCTCATCGCTGCCGCGACCAGGCCGAGAAAAAAGCCGGTCGTCGCATAGTACATCGTGTAGAAGCCCGTCAGCCGAAACGGGTCAGAGGCCGCCGCTTCCAGAATTTCGGATTCAAGTGCGGTGCTTTGGCGACGCAACTCGGCAAGTTCGGACTGTTTGGCGGAAAACTCAGCATCGGAAAGCGACATGCATTCACTCCGCGTCAAAATGTCGAGCGTCAGACGGGTTCGTTTGATTATCGATTGAGGACACCAGGGAATTCGGTGATCAGTTGGCAGCAGCTGTGTCGCCAACCGCAGCGACATCGAGCGTGCCGCTTTCCGGCGTGTCCTTGCGGAATGCTCCCGGAACGGGAACATTTCCAGCGCGTCGCTGCCCGGCAACATGCTTCACATAGGCAACCAGGTTCCAGATAGATTCAGGTTCCTGCTGCAGGATTGTGCGGAAGCCTGGCATCGGAGTTCCGTTGATGCCCGAGATAATTCGCCGGTAAATGTCGATCGGTTCGGCCCCGCCGTGCAGGTGTCCCGACGTCAGGTCGGCCGCCTTGGTTGCAAAGCCCCAGGCGTCTTTTCCGAGATTGTCCTTCGTCATGCCGCGGCCATCTTCGCCGTGACATTTGGCACAGCCTTTGGTCAGGAATGCTTCCTTTCCGGCGGCGACCATTTCGTCGGAGAACTCGACAGGCTGAACCGTCAGTGGGTGGACTTCCTGTTCTTCGGCGGTTTCCCAGCGGGTAAAGACTTCGTCCATCAGGTCGGGTACGACTTCCGAATCAACCTCTTCCTCGAACTCAGCTTCGAGAGCGATACGCGTTTCGACTTCGCCGCGATGCGTCAGCAGCAGGACGTAGTCGACGATTGCTTCGCGGTCGAACTTCGGCAGCAGGCGGAAGGACGGCATACACGTTCCCGAAACGCCTCGATCGACGGTCCGCAGCAGGTCGGATCGACGCGGTTTGGCTCCGTACGGTGTCGTCGTGAACTTGAAGATGCCAGCTCGGTAATCACGCGGGCGAGGATACATGTACTTCGCCGCCGGGCCGTTGCCATCGCCCGACGTCCCGTGACACTGCTCGCACTGCTGGACGTAGAGATCGCGACCATGTCGCAAGCGACGGAGTTCCGTCTCTTTCTCTTTGAGTTCCAGATCAGCGTGCAACGGGGTTGTTGGGAGAGACGGCGTTCCGAACTCGCCACGGACAGCAGCGGTGACTGCTTCCTGGAGAGTCGCGTCCAGCTCTTTGACCTTCGGGCCAACAACAAACTCAGCGTCCTGTGCTCGCTTGCAGCCAGGCATCGCACTCAAGACGGCGACGGCCAGACCGAAGGCGGCGGCTTTGGGGACCAGACCTTTAAAGAACACGCGATTGATCTCCTTGAGATAACTCCGCCAGGCAGGCGCTGCACGACCAGCCTGCATGCGCAAGCCAGGAAAAACCTGGATCGGTCACTTCAGCAACCGATGTGCCATGGACTTCGCGGGAGCTGGCTGCCAATGGGTCGAGTCCTATCGTGCGATGACGTTTCCACGTCGCTGCGCGGAGTTTTCTGAAGTTGCTACCAGCCCGCAAGTGTGCAGCCATCCCAATTTTAAACGTGCGGCTGTGCACGCGCCGTATCGTGCAATGCGCGGGGCTGAGCGCGTTACTCATCGGTGTCTCCTGGTCACTGTAGAACGTGGCGATGCTGCAATCACTTTCTCATTCGCGAGCGGTCACCAGGCAGGTGATGAGAATCGCAGCATCGCTTCTGGCGAATGATCTGACCTTGTCTACAACTGGGCCAGTCGAGGGCTCTGACGTCGTGGCTTCGGATTCGACAACTTATCGCGTGGCTGCTGACTTATTGAAGACGACCGAGTTTGCCGCGATCGCCACGAACCATCGACGTGTGTTTGTCTGATCTCGATTTTGCGAAAGGCCAGTGCGTGTTCCGGCAGTGTCGGCGTGGCTTCATTCCGCAGTCGATGGGCCTTAGGAACGCGATTCGCGATCGGGCCGTTTCAGTGAATTACCCCCTCTCATTTCTGAATCAGGAGAACTTGAGTTATGGCTTCGATTTCGCCGTTTCGTTTTCTGCGTGCTGGAACGCTGTTGAGCTTTGGTGCTGCCGCACTGTTAAGCATTGGTGGCGGATGTGGTGGCGATAGCGGCAAGCCTTCCGGCGGATCGGCCTCGCCGCCGCCCGCCGCTGAGACCGTTCCAGCAGAATCTGCCGCTCCATCGGCAACCGAAGAACCGGTCGCAAGTACAGAGGCGACCGAAGAGAAGAAGGAAGAGCCGGCACCGAAAGCTAGCAACACGGCCACAGGTGGCACGGGAACGCTGACGGGGGTGGTGACGCTCGCAGGGGATTGGTCACCGCTTGCGCCGCTGTTCACGAAAGGGGATGAAACTGTCAAGGACGCTGCAGTGTGTTCCGCTGGCGACGTCCCGGATAATTCAATCGTCGTGAATACTGAGGCGGGCAATGGCGTCGCCAACGTATTTGTATACATGTCGAAGGTGCCTAAGGGTGTTGAGGTTCCGGCTCCGTCGGAAGAGCCCGTGGTCATGGACCAGAAGGGCTGTCTGTTTTTTCCTCGCGCTCTGGTCGTGCAGAAGGGTCAGACGATTCTCGTGAAGAGCGATGACGCGGTTCCCCATAACGTCCACACGTTCCCGACGCTTTCAGCTCCCTTCAATTCAATCTGCCCGCCGAACGAACGCGACGGCCTGAAGCTCGCCTACGAGGGCGCAGAACGGGAGCCAATCTCGGTGAAGTGCGACATCCACCCGTGGATGCAGGCCTGGCACCTGCCGCTCGATCACCCGTACGCCGCTGTCACCGACGCCGAGGGCAAGTTCACAATCGAGAACGTCCCGGCTGGCGACCTGACCTTCCGCGTCTGGCACGAGAAGGTGGGCTTCGTTGAGAAGTCGCTGGCGGTGAGCGTCAAGTCTGACGAGACGAACGAGATCTCAATCTCGATCGGGGCGGACAAGCTCGCTGGGCTGCCAGCACTGCCGCAGGCCGTTGCTCAGAAGTAGGCCAGTCAGTTATCGGTTTGTTCGCTGAGAATAGTGGCCACGGACGAAACACGAATGATCGCGGAGAGTTTTATTAGTCCGCCTTTAATCCGTGTTCAGTCCGTGGCCTGTTTTCTATCTCGCTTCGATTGTTCGCTCGGCGATGATCTGGCCATCGTGCTGTAGAGCGAAGCTGTAACGGCCTGCAGGACTCGTTTCCGGAATTGTGAACTCCCAGTCGCCTCGCAAGCGGTTGCGGGACACGATCTGACCGGTTTCGTGCAGCAGGTGGCCGTCAGCGTCTCGAAGCTGACAGTTCAGCCAGGCGTCTTCATGAGGTGGTGCGAGGCTCGCCTGCACGAAGAAAGGCTCGCCGCGACTGACCGTTGTCTGAGTCGTCAGTAGAACGCCGCCGAGCATGTCTGAGCCGACGTCGAAACTCAGCAGACGGTCGGCAAACGGGATCGGCGGATTCGGAGCCATGATTCGCTCGGCAACCTGCGCATTGAGCGGCTTCAGTTCGTGCGGACCTTCGGGACGGCGCATTCCGTAAGGATCGCACAGCGACTCGGCCGCGACGCCGGCGACGGTTGTCGTTAGTAAAACGGCTGCCCAGACGATGCCGGAAGTTACGCCGACGGGAACTCGAAAGCTCGGTCGCCACTGCTGCCAGAGAGCCGGCAGCGGGCCGCCTTCCAGACGCTGCCGGGCATCGCTCCAGAACTGGCGGAGCAGGGCACTAACTCGCTGGAAGTGACGCTCTTCCACGAACGACAGGTAACTCGAAATCATCACCTGCGGGAAGATGTACAGACCGAGCAGCGGTGTCGTCGATGCGTGAAACATCACGCCGATCGCCAGCATGATCCAGCGGGCGACGGGCTTCCAGATGACAAACACGAAGATGATCTGCCAGACGATCGCGAAGTTGGCCATGAAGATGACGATCGCCGGGGAGAACGAAAGCAGCTCGCCCGCCGGGTTGTAGTTGTTGACGTTTGTCATCAGCCAGTAGCGCAGCTGGTCGCTGGTGAAGTACGCGTTCGTGTGCATCTTGGTGCAGGCCGCCCCGAAGTAGACCAGCGCGATGAAGAGCTGAATCAGCCGCTGCGGCCAGATCGGAAACGCCTGCGGAAGTTGAGACTCTGCACCCGAGTCGGCCTCGCGCCGGCGCTTTCGCCAGGCATCGACTGACCAGAGCGACCCGCACTGCGAGAGACTTAACAGCAGCAGCATGTGCGACGAGATGACCGAGTACTTCGTCATCGTGCTCACGCAGTCGAGCATCGTCAGGTACGTATAGAGTCCGCAGGCGATCAGCAGGGAAGGGCGGGTCAGCCAGCCGATGCAGGCTGAAATCAGCGCGACGATCAGCGCGGTCATCATTGCGACCGCCAGCGTGCCACTCGGTTCCGGCGGGAAGTTCGGGAGGCTGTAGTTAATCGCCAGCGGAGCTGCCGCGCCATCCGCCGAGAAGAACTCACGAGCGTGAATCCAGCGAGGCAGTAGTGTCTGCAGCAGCACGAGAGGCAACGCGATCCGCAACAGAGCGACGCCGTACGGCACCTGCTCCTGATAAAAGAAGTGCTGGATTCTGCCTCGTAGCGACTGGCGATCGGGTCTCGAAGAAACGTCCATGTTTCAGCTCTCTGAGATTGCCTGTTGAAGTAGAACTCGACCTACTCGGCGGACGAAAGCTCAGCCGATCGGAACTCAGCTGCGTTGCTCTGTCCCTGAACTCCGGACGCCAGCATGATCTGACGCTGTCCCGACGTGCGTGCTTCGTGCTGGAGTCGCGGATTGTTTGAGACTGCCAGTTGGTCCTGGATGTCGAACCACGAGTGGTTTCTCTGTCGAACGGTGCCATCAGCGTCGCAGACCCAGCGAAGTTGAAACTGTGTCTGAGGATCCTGCGGCACGGGACTCAGGCGTTCGCGGAGCGAGGCCGGCAGGTTGCACTTCTTCGGCCAGACCTCTTCGTACACGAGAATCCGGTTGATTGGCTCGTGCTGCGTATGCTTCAACGTGTTGACGCCCTGGCGGACCGCGTGATTGAAGAACGGGTCGTAATGGTGCCGCGCGATGTCTCCGTACGGCCGGTATTCGCCCCAGGGGCCGGGAGCGAGTTCGTAGAGCGATCCGCTTTCCCCTTCAGCGACGATGTGCGTTCGTTGCTCCCAGGCGCTCCAGCCACAGAACATGTCCCACACGATGTAGTAGGTCAGTGGGTGCTGGTGCGCGTGAAACTGCAGGGCATGTGTCACGATGCCAAACAGCAGAACGCCCAGGTACGCGACGATAAACCCATTCGAGAGCCAGCGTTTCATCGATCGAACTCCATTTCGAGCGGGCACGAAAAAAGCCCTCCAGCGCAGCCGCAAGGCGGCACTGGAGGGCATTCGTTACCCTGAATTCGACGCATCCTCGCGTCGGTTGGGGAAGCTACGGTGCCCTTCGGAATCGCGTCAACACGAATTCAGGAGTTCGTGGTCCGGTTGTGCGGTCCGCGCGCTGGGACGGTCATTTCCGCACAGCCAGGGCGCGTTCCGGCAGCTTCGGATGCCCCGTTTCGCCGCCTGCCGCGTGGCACATTGTTTGCTTTCCTGCGGAATTCTGATGTGAGCCCGCGGTGCGGGCTGCGGGTTCGCACAAAACCGGACGCTGTTCTGGCGTCGCAAATCAGTGATAGCAGTTTTCATGAGTGAAGCTCTGAGAATCATTGTGGCCGACGACGAAGTCGATATGCGGGACTTCTATCAGGCGATTCTGGCGGGTCTGGGCCACACAGTGGCGGCGGTCGCCGAAACGGGCCGGGAGCTGGTTGACGCCGTTGTTGCTGAGAAGCCGGACCTGATCATCACCGACATCCGGATGCCGGATCTTGACGGTCTGGATGCTCTTCGCGAGATCACTCGCGCCGGACACCCTGTCCCGGCGATCGTGGTCTCCGGATTTCACGATGACGAGTTCATCCAGCGGGCTCAGCAGGAATGCGTGCTCGCCTATCTCGTCAAGCCGGTTCGCGCTTCGGATCTTGAACCCGCGATCAAGCTGGCTCGGCAGCGGTTTCGGGAGATGCAGGCTTTGCAGCAGCAGGCCGACGATCTGCGGCAGGCGCTCGATGACCGCAAGCAGATCGAGCGGGCCAAGGGAATTCTGATGGACCGCAGCGGACTGTCTGAGAGCGAGGCCTTCAAGCGGCTGCAGAAGCTGTCCAACGACCGGAACCAGAAGCTGGTCGAAATTGCCCGCGCGATCATCACAGCCGAAGAAGCTTTTGCTTAAGATGCAGCGAGATTGACGATGGACACTGGCAACGGATCACCGATGAGCACCCCCGCCGAGAAGCCGATCAACCTCCTGCTCGTAGAGGATGACGACGAGTTCCGCGAGACCTGCGCGATGTGGATGTCCCGCAAGGGGCACATCGTCACGGAAGCGGGCGACGCGCACGAAGCACTGCAACTGTGCCAGACGAAGCATTTCGACGTCGCCGTCGTCGATCTCAACATGCCCGGCATGAATGGTCTGGAACTGCTCGACCGGTTGCACGGCGACCAGATCGAAATGCAGGTCGTAATGCTGACTGGTCAGGCGTCCGTAGATACCGCCGTCCAGGCAATGAAGCTTGGCGCGTACGACTACCTGTCGAAGCCCTTTCCGCTGCCTGAGCTGGAGAAACGTTGTCGACTGGCGTTTGAACGTGGCTGCCTGCAGAAGGAGAACCAGCAGCTCAAGGCGGTCATCGAACGTACTCGTCCGGTTGTGAAGATGATCGGTGAGTCGCCTCCGATGCAGCAGGTGCAGCGGTTGATCGAACGCGCTGGACCGACCGACAAGGCGATTCTCATCCAGGGTGAAAGCGGAACCGGCAAGGAAATCGTTGCGCGCGGACTGCAGTCGTGCAGCCTGCGGGCTGACCGCCCATTTGTGACGATCAACTGTGCCGCGCTTCCGGAACAGCTTGTCGAAAGCGAACTGTTCGGCCACGAAAAAGGCTCGTTCACTGGAGCAACCGCGACGAAGCCTGGCCTGTTTGAAGTTGCCGATGGCGGCACGATCTTTATCGACGAGATTGGCGAGATGCCGCTTGGCCTGCAGCCGAAGCTGCTGCGGGTGCTGGAGGACGGCTCGCTGCGACGCGTCGGTTCGCACAAGGAACGGCGAGTCAACGTCCGGCTGATTGCGGCGACAAACCGCAACCTTGGAGACATGGCCTCCGAGGGGAAATTCCGCGAGGACCTCTACTACCGCATCAACGTGCTGACGATCGAGCTGGCACCTCTGCGTGAACGCGAAGGCGATGTCGACCTGCTGATCGACCACTTCCTCGGTCGAGACTGGGAAATCAGTCCAGAAGCACGCGACGTCATGCGGGCTTACCACTGGCCCGGCAACGTGCGGCAGCTCATCAACGTGATCGAACGCGCAACGATTCTCGCCGAAGATGGCTGTGTGCAGGTCTGCGATCTGCCGAAGGAAGTCACCGGCAACACCGATCACCGCGTCGCTCCACTTGCCCGTCCGATGTCGAGTTCCGAAAAGCTTGAAGACCTGGAGCGGGCTCACGTTCTGCAGGTGCTGCACTCACACGACGGTAATAAAGCCCGAGCCGCCCGCGCGCTCGGCATCCACCGCCGGAAGCTCTACCGCCTTCTGGAGAGGTTCGACATCCGCCCGGAAGAGTACGCGTAGCGAGTCAGCGTTATCGTCGCTTGCAGGATGTAGCGGCACGGCGCAAGCCGTCCGGTGTCCGCATCGTTTTCCTGCGCCGTTCCGCTACGACTCATTCTCCTCGTCTTCCGGAAACTGGACCGGACAGACGAAGCCTTCCGGTTTCACGGCGAGGACTGAGCAGGTCAGGTGCGACAGTACGCGTTCGGCAGTATTTCCCAGCAGGACGCCGCTGAAACCGGAGCGAGCCTGCGTGCCCATTGCGACGAGGTCGATCGACAGATTCTGCACGGCGTCGCGGATCATCAGGTGTGGCGGACCGGCTGCGATGTGCCGATGAGCGAGGTCCGTCGACGTGTCGATCCCCAGCAGTTCCAGATTGTCGTTCAGCTCGCGCTCGGCATCCGTACTGACACGCGACCGGTATTCCTCGATTTCGCCAACCGGAATGATCAGGTCGCGCATCTGCGGCTCAAAGTGGTACTCGACCGAGTGCAGAACATGCAGTTCGGCTTCGCACTTCAAGGCAAGTTGATGTGCCAGGCGGACTGCTTCGTTGGCGGTCGGCGAGAAGTCAGTCGGTGCCAGGATGCGCCGCACTTCTCCGGACTCAACCGGCGACGTGACCCAGACCGGACACGGGCACTTGCGGATCAGACGCCGTCCGGTATTGCCCAGCAGAACTCGCCCCAGCGAGTGCTGGCGATGGCTGCCGACCAGAACCAGATCGTATTCGCCACGAACGGCTTCGCGGACAAGTTCGACCCACGGCGTACCGGTGACCTGAACTTCGCTGGCGTCGACGCCGGATTGTCTCGCCTGATCAACGAGAGCAGCCACTCGCTCCCGAGCCCGCTCGTACATGCCGTCGAGCATGTCCTGGTAACGCTGCATCTCCGCCAGGTGACGCGCGTCGGCGTTCAGGCCCAGACACGGCATCAGCGAGGCGAAAAACGTCACGCTCGCGGAAGTGTGCTCGGCCAGCCACAGCGCTTTGTCAATCGCCGACTGAGTACTCGGCGGCAGCTCGCTGCAGATCGACCCCAGATCCGTGCAAAGATCAACGCCAACAAGGATTTTCTGAAAGCGTTCCATGACCGGTTCTCCATGCAGGGCCGAGGTTGCTTGTCCGGTCGCGAAAAGTGCAAGCGGTATGCCGCCGCTGAGTTTCAGTCACCGGTCAGTTGGAATTCGAGGAATCAGGGACCGGAACGACGCGGTTGCCGCTGCTGGAAACAGACACGAAGCCCAGAACGTGTCCGGTTTTGCGGGACACAACCGGAGCCCCGTTGTGACTCGCCGTCAGCGGGACTTCCGGTGCGATCAGCCATTGGCCGTCTTCGCTGGTGAACCGGGAAGCCGCGATGCCGAATTCTCCTGCCAGGCCAGGCGTGACAACGACGACATCCTCAGGAACCGCAGCACGACGTAATCGTCCGGGCTGGCAACGCTGGCTGGCTGAGGCCGGAATCTTCTGCCCCGACACGACTGCCAGAGCGCCGGTGATTTTGACGATTTCTGGTGCAAGCTTGATCGACGTTCCCTCGCATGCCAGCGTCGTCACACCGTCCAGGGCTTCGTCGACTGGTGTCAGCAGGCCCGATAGTCCCACCAGCCGACCGTCGCTGAGCAGCAGTGCCCAGCCGCTGCGACTTCGCTGACGTCGAAACCCGAAACTCCGCTCGGCCCACTCCAGGCTGACACGGACGGGCAGGGGAGGCTCGATTCCCGACACAGCGTTTCCGACGGGCAGCTGCGGCGTCCATTCGAGCCATTCGTCTTCAGGCTCGGCTTCGCAGCTGAACCGTCTGCCGCTACTGGCAGGAGGTCCGGCTTCCGGCGGAGTCGCCAGGGAGACACCACCAATCAGAATGCTCGCCAGAGAATCCGCCGACAGTTCGAGTCCCTGCAGCCCGACTTTGACATCGACGCCGCCGTCCATCCAGAACTTTGTGTTCTCGCGAATCAGGTGCCGGTAGGGAGCGTCGATCCAGGCACGGGCTTCGACCGTCGCCGCGTCACTCGCCAGAGAAACCGACGAAACATGCCCGACTCGAAATCCGCGATACAGGACGGGAACGCCGCGTCCGAGTCCGCCTCGCTGCCTGGCTTCCAACACGATCTCAAGACCGCCCTCGGGCATCTCTCCGGGCGGCGGTACGTCGAGTCCGTCGAATTCAAATAGTGGCCCGGTTCCTTCCGGTGCTGGCTGAACGGCAATGAAGCGGCCTCCGACCAGAGTGTCGAGACCTCGAATCTCCGTCACGCTGACAGTCGGTCGCTCGATCCAGAACTGCGTACCCTGGCGAGCCAGCGACTGGGCACTCGTCGAGAGTCGGACGCGGACCAGAACGCCGGTCAACTCCGCGTTGAGATCAACCGCAGTGACTTCTCCGACCACAATTCCGCGATGCCGAACCTGATCGCCGATCGTCAGGCCGTGGCCGTCGTGAAACCGGATACTGATTTCCGCCGAGTCCGCATCCGCCAATGACAGCGGCGTCTCACGACCATCAAACTCCGCCCGAAACGGTCCGCTGTCAGGCCCCGGCTGCACTTCGATGTACCGCGCTCCGACGACCGTATCGAGCCCCGTGATTCTCGCCAGGCTGACCTGAGGCCGCACGATCCAGAACTGCGATCCTTCGCGTGCCAGCGATTTCGCCTGCGGATCAAGCATGACTTCGACGACGACTCCGGAGCCGTCGTCGTTCAGTTCAACGGTCGAAACCTGGCCGACTTCGATTCCGCGATGTTGCAGAGAATTGCCGGGCCGCAGACCGTGTCCCTGCTCGAAGCGAATCCGAATCGTCGGGCCGGCGGGCTTCTGATTCCAGATAACCAGCCCGATGGCGACGACCAGACAAGCCGCCGTCGCCAGCCACATTCGAGTGGACAGTCCGCGTCCCGATCCGCCCCGTTCGACGATCGCCGTCGGCAGCGACTTCTCTGCCACGGCACTCGCGGTCGTTCCGGCGCCATCAGCGCTTTCCGTCGACTGTCCCTGCGCGTCGTCTGCCACCAGTCAATCTCCCGGAAAACCCGATTCTCGCGAACGCTTCAGATTCAGGGTAAGGCTTTACCTGTTGACGGCTACAAATCCATCGTCAGCCAACGCAGATTAGGCAACACATTCGTCCCCAAACAGCGAGCGGCCTCGTGCCGTAAACGGGGGCTGTGAACGCTTCGTCGAACGAGTATGGATTCGTAACCCTGTCGGCGCAATACTTCCCGCTGAGTTCAAATCCGCCACCAGAAATGAATTGACCGCGTCAATTACCGGTAACTGTCTGCCGACAGCCACCGCAACCTTTGGAGCCCGACATGACCCTCGCGTTTTTCTATTTCGACCCGCTGTACTTCATCATGCTCTCGCCAGCGCTGATCCTGATGGCGTGGGCTCAGAATCGCGTACACAGTGCTTACCGTCGAGGGTCGCAGATCGACGCGCACCTCAGCGGAGCCGCGGCAGCGCGTCACATTCTCGATCGCGCTGGTCTGCAGGACGTCGATGTCGAGGAGTCTCACGGCTTCCTCTCCGACCACTACGACCCGCGACACCGGGTGGTCCGCCTGAGCGCCGATGTCTACCACTCCCGCAGCGCGACAGCTGTCGGAATTGCCGCTCACGAAGCCGGCCACGCACTGCAGCACGCTCACGGCTACGCACCACTGGCGATCCGCAACGCAGCCGTGCCTGCGGCACAGTTCGGTCCCGGTCTGTTTTTCGTCATGTTCATCGCCGGAATGGTTCTGGCTGCGATGGGGAAAGCGATCGGTACCCCAGTCCTGCTCGCGGGACTCGCCTGCTACGGCGGTCTGGTCTTCTTCCAGGTCGTCAATCTGCCTGTTGAATTCAACGCCAGTACTCGAGCCAAGGCCCTGCTCAGCGAATATCAGATCGTTGATGGAGAAGGGGCGGCGGCCGTCAGGAAGGTTCTCGACGCGGCGGCCTGGACTTACGTAGCGGCGACACTGCAGACGCTGCTGACGTTCCTCTACTACGCCATTCAGATTCTCAGAATCATTGGAAACACCAACGACGACTGACGGACTTTCGCGTTGCCCTCTCTGAAAATGCCGCGAGCCGGACTGGGTTCTCAGGAGAATCCAGTCCGGCTCGACGAACACGGGAACAGGGAAGTCGGGTCGCCTCGGGTTCCCGCGAGGCGTGTTTCAAATCGTTTGTCAAACAGTCGAAAAATCTGAATCCGGATGACGGTCAGCCCGGACGCGACTTGCAGGCAAACGTCAGTTGCTGGCGTCCAGATCGTCGAGCAGGGCCGCGGTGACCGGGAACGGATTGAGTGAATTAAACACCGAATCGATGGCGGTGTTCGCATCCGGCAGAGCGTTGTCTCCCTCGCCGCCGTCCAGCGTGTCCCGACCGGAGTTACCAGTTACGACGTCATTGCCCAGCTGCCCAAGTACAACGTCGTTGCCACCGCCGCCGATCAGCGAGTCGTCGCCGTCGCCACCCAGCAGCGTGTCATCACCCAGCTGGCCGACGATCGTGTCGTTGCCGTCACCGCCTGAGATTCCGTCGTTTCCATTGCCGGCCATGATGACGTCATTTCCGTCACCGCCGTCGATCGTGTCATCTCCGTTGCCGCCTTCGATCACATCGTCGCCCTGATCGCCTCGCAGCTTGTCATCACCGGCCCCGCCGTCAATCCGGTCATCGCTGCGACCGCCGTCGACCGTGTCATTGCCTGACCCGCCATCCAGCGTGTCGAAGCCGTCGCCACCCTCGACCAGGTCGTCTCCGTCCTGACCGTCGATTCGGTCATCACCGAGATTTCCGGCCAGGCTGTCGTTGCCAGCACCGCCGCTGATTGTGTCGTTGCCAGCTCCGCCATCGGCAGAGTCGTTTCCATCTCCGCCGTTCAGAACGTCATTTCGTTCTCCGCCATCCAGCGAGTCGTCACCAACCTGGCCGTCGAGGAAGTCGGAGCCATCACCGCCGCGGAGCGTGTCCGCTCCCGGACCACCATACAGGCTGTCATTGCCGTTACCGCCGACAAGTGTGTCTCCGCCACGCGTTCCCCGCAGGATGTCGTAGCCGTCGCCGCCATCCATCAGCAATCGCACGTCGCCGAGCGCCGCGCCGGTTCCGTCGAGGACGTCATCTCCGGCTCCGCCATCGATCACCATGATCATGGCACCGACTGAGCGGAAATCGGCTTCGACTTCCATGGTTCCGCCCATCCCGTCATCGACGATATTGAGCAACCGAACCCGGTCATTCCCGCCACGCGTGTTAATTGTCAGCAGCTCGACTGGATTCGCCAGCGATGTCGTCGGGCCTTCGATGCTGAGCACACTGCCGTTGAAGAAGACCTGCACCGTGCTGCCAACCTGCCCGACCCGGATGTCGTCGGCCTTGCCTGTTCCCTCAACCAGAACAGAATCGAGACCGTCTGTGCCGACAACCGTGTCATTCCGCTGGCCCGGCCAGACAATCAGATCGTCGTCAGCACCGCCGTTGATCAGGTCGTGCCCGGTCTGTCCGCGAAGCGTGTCGCTGCCATTGCCGCCATTGAGCGTATCCTGCCCCTGGCCACCGTAGAGAACGTCGTTGCCATCGCCGCCGTAGACCATGTCCTGGCCGGCGCCACCGACCAGCGTGTCATTGCCCGTTTCGAGTCCCGCCCGGTCGTCACCGTAGAGTGTGTCGTTGCTGCTTCCGCCGTTGAGGTAGTCGTCGCCGGCTCCGCCTTCCAGCAGGTCCAGCCCGCCATTGCCGACAATGGTATCGTTGCCGTCATCGCCCGAGATCGTGTCTCGGCCGCCGCCGCCATAAGCGACGTCGTTGCCGCCGGCACCCGTAATCAGGTCATTTCCGCTGCCACCGATCAGCAGGTCGCCGTTGTCACTTCCATTGAGTGTGTCATTTCCAGCTCCGCCCACAAGTGTTACCTGGCCCGCAGGCACTGTTCGGATGCCGGTGTCCACGACAGCCGGAGCAACGGCATCGAAGCTGTAGGCAAACACTTCGTAGTCACCAATCTCCGCTCCTGTCATGCCTTCGACACGGATGTAGTAGGTTCCGTCCGCTGGGATCATGAGATCGATGATGGCCGCATCGACTGACTGGAACACGTCATCGTTCGTTGCAGTCATGCTGTAGTACGGAATCAGATTCCCGTTCGCATCCGTGATGCTGATTCTTGGGTCGAAAGGCAACTGAATTCTCGGGACGATGTGTCCCGAGAGGCTTGTCGACATCAGCTCGAAGTTGAAGATCTGTCCGGCCTGCGCGTTGAATTCGTAGACGTCAACCTCACCGGGAACGTCGAGACGCCCGACGACCGAAGTTGCTTCGACATCAAACTCCATGCCGGCGAGTATGCCCTGCAGTTCCGTGTTTGGAACCGGCAGTACCGCCAGTGGCAATGGTTGAGCTGTCGCTTCCGTGTCATGGGTCGAAAACTGCTCGTTGAGAACCTGTCCCTGGAATGTGAACATAGACAGCTTGATCGCGGAACGTGCCCCAAACCAGCGATCGACCAGACGATCTGCCAGCGTCAACCCGGTCGCACCGCTCGACATGATGTGCATGGTCGTTTCAAAGGCCCCGGCAGGGCCGGGGAAGATTGGCGAATAGGCCATCGTTCCCGGAACGACGCTGACTCCGGTGCCGATGGGGCCGAATGCGTCCGTGTGCAGCAGTCCCATCGAGTGACCGAGTTCGTGGGCCGCTGTGCCGGCATTCAACGCAACGAAGTTGGCACTCGATTGCCCGGGTATCACAGCCTCAATATCCAGGTAGACCGTGCTGGTGGCGATTAGATTACGGAAGTCGAGGCCATCGGGCGAAATTCCAAGGACTCCAAAGAATGAAAGAGATGAGTACGGTCCCATGTCATTGAAGATGATCGTCGTATATTGGCCGAACAGCGGACGGGTCTGAGTAAACACTACGTTGAATGGTTCGTAGTCCGCTTCCAGCAACTGCTGGATTTCGTCTCGCTCAGTCGGCGTAAAGGGTCGTTCGAAGAAACTGGTGCCGGAATCAAAGTCCAGAAAGACGGTCTGCACCGGGCCGTCAAGGTCGTCAATGATCGTGCCTCGACCAATCGTGTCTGCGATAAAGGCCCCGTCAGAGTTCGACAGGACGATCGAAAAGGTCTCGTCCAGTTCTGGAATTGCATCGCCGACAATGTCGATGGTGATTGTCTGGCTGGTTGTCCCGGGGGCGAAGCTGATCGTGCCGGTCTCGGCAAAATAGTCTTCACCAGCCGTCGCGGTTCCGTCGACCGTCGTGTAATCAACGGTCACGGTCAGGGCACTTGGCCGTGAAAGTGAGACTGTAAACGTCGCCGTCGTCGCGCTGCCGAAGTCCCCCTCAGCAGCCACGGTCACGTCGTCGATACTCAGCGTCTGGTCGCCAGCATCGAGTACGTCCGCGCCAGCGCCGCCATCCAGCAGGTCATTGGCGCCGCCGCCAATCAGGACGTCATTGCCTGCGCCACCAATCAGCGTGTCGTTGCCAGGTACGGATCCGCCACCATCGCCGTGCAGAACGTCGTCGTGCGTGCCTCCGAGCAGAGAGTCATCGCCTTCGCCGCCCAGCAACGTGTCCTCGCCAGCGTCACCTGAAATCGTGTCGTTGCCGGAATCGCCGCGAATACTGTCTGGTGAATCACCGCCGGTAACGGAGTCATCGCCTCGTCCAGCGTCGATCGTGTCGCTGCCATTGCCACCGGAGATCGTGTCATTACCGTCGCCGGCGACCACGGAATCGCGACCATCTCCTGCGATGATCAGGTCGTTTCCGTTACCGCCGTACAACGTGTCGTGCCCGTCGCCGCCGTCGATTGTCAGATTGCCGAGCCGGTTGCTGACGCCTGGTGTGCCCAGGATGTAATCGATCCACTGAGCATGAACGTCGACTCGCGTCCCGTAACCGCGATCTCCGAGACCTGAAGTTCCCAGGACATTTCCCGAGATGACTCCAGTGAGCAGGAATCTGGAACCCATCTGCACGAGGACAGCGCCACCGGTGTCTCCGGGCGCTGAGTTTGCCTCGAAGCGGTCGTCGAAGTTCCAGACAATCAGCGTTTCACCGACGCTGTCGATGGGGGTTGTTCCCGACTGCAACGTTCCGAACGTGCTGTTCTGGCCGTTGATCGCATCGCCGCCAGCGCCATAACCGACCAGAGTCACGGTGGTATCCACCGTTGGGACTTCCCGCAGCAGTTCTGTCGGAGTCACTCCGATGACATCCCGATCGAGTTCGATGATGGCGAGATCGTTGCCGTCATCGGTGCCAACCAGCGCTGGATTATGGTTTGGCTGAATATAAATCGTGACGCTGGAGTACGTGTCGGCTCCCAGCGTGAACCGGACTTCGTCATTTGCGAGACCGGCTACGGCTGATGCGGACGTCAGCACGTGCCGGGATGAAATCAGCGTACCGCTGGCGAAGTCCGTCAGCAGGTCGCCGACGACTCCCACTGTCGAAATCTGTGTCGTCGGCGTACCGTTGATGATCGCCAGTGGTGTGCTCGCTGACGATGTCGGCGTCAGTGGTGTTGCGGGAGCATCAATCGGCAGCGTGTTGATCAGGTCGTTGCCATCGCCGCCGAAGATCGAGTCGTTGAGGTCGTAACTGCCGAGCAGCGTGTCGTTGCCGTCGCCACCGTTGATGACGATTGTCATCGGATCGCCAGTGACTGGATCGGCGTATGAGAAGTCCGACGCTCTGACCTGCGTCAGGTCGATCAGGTTGTCGCCGGGGCCGCCGAGAACGTTGATGCCTGCAAGCTGACTGGCCTGAACGCCAGACAGTGCCGTGGTCTGCACGCCATCAAACAGCACGCGGACTTCGCCGGAACCGGCTGGGTCGACGCCGATTTCGATCGACTCGTCGCTGTCCGAAACGACGGTCAACTGGCCGTTGACGATCAGTGCCGTGGCGGACAGGTACGTTCGTGCTTCCAGATTCTCGGAATGAGCTGGTCGGCGACGAACTCCCCGCCGGTTTTTCTGCAGACGATGACGCAGTGACGCGAGCCAGGTGACGCGTTTCATGAGTCCCTTCCCTGGGCATCGAACCGGGCTGGCCGGTTGATGTTTCATGAGTTCCCGTGTGAATCGAGCTACGACGATTCCATTCGCCGTATGCCTGTTCGGCCACGCAGTCGCCAGCGGCAGGCGAGGCTTCCCTTTCCTCGCGAGACGCATCATTCGAGTCGCCGTGAAGCATCATGCTTCCAGGTGGCGACCGAGTTGGCTTCCGCGCATTGGCCGAACGGATTCCGAGAACGGTATCGTCCGGCACATCCGCGATATCTGACAAAACTGGGCGCGAGCGGCACGACACTCAGAACCGCGACGTTCCGAATAACCGGCAAAGTTTGCCTGTCTTACAAAGTCGTAGAACGGAATTCATTCCGTTCCTGTAAAGCGGGCCACCAGTCCGCGTCATCAAGGACTGGGACAGGCCTCAAACGATGTGTTTTTGAGCACATCTCAACTGGTCGCCGCGCAGGAGATGAACGGAATGAATTCCGTTCTACGACTCAGCGAAGCGACATGGCCGTACTTCACATCCGCTCGGGAGCGTCGATTCCCAGCAGCGTCAGGCCGAGCGTCAGCGTGCGCGACGTCAGGTCGCACAGCAGCAGGCGACTGGTCCGCAGCGACTCGTCTTCTTCATTCAAAACGTGGCAGTCGCGGTAAAACGACGAAAAAGCATTCGCCGTGTCGAACAGAAACTGAGTCAGCAGGTTGGGACGCAGTTCGGTCAGGATCGAGCTGATCACGTCGCTGAAACTCTGAATCTGCAGAACAAGAGCCCGCTCGCTGGCGTGCGCAAGCTGAAGTGAAGCCGCCTCACCCCGCAGTGCCGCGAGATCGATCCCGCCCTTGCGAAAGATTCCGTTGATCCGCGCGTTCGCGTACTGAATGTACGCCGCCGTGTCGCCGGTCCGGGCGAGCATCTTGTCCCAGCTGAAGACGTAATCGCTCTCCCGGTTGTGGTGCAGGTCCGCGTACTTGATCCCGCCAATGCCGACCGCCTGAGCTACGCTGCGTCGCGTGTCCTCGTCGAGTTCGCCGTTCGGATCGTTCTCGACGACGACCTCGTACGCTCGGGAGACTGCTTCGTCGAGCAGGCTCTCCAGTCCGACTGTGTCGCCAGACCGCGTCTTGAACGGTCGGCCATCGTCGCCGAGCACTGTCCCGAAGTTGACGTGCCGGAAGTCGACGCCGTCGTACCCCCAGCGATTTGCGGTCTCGAAGAGCAGCTTGAAGTGCTCACTCTGCCGTGTGTCGACAACGTAAAACATCGCATCGGCAGAGAACTCGTTGACGCGATACCGAATGGTCGCAAGGTCCGTCGTCGCGTAATTAAACGCGCCGTCTGACTTCTGCACGATGAACGGAGCATCGTTGCCTTCGATGAAAACACAGACCGCGCCTTCGCTGTCCGACGCCAGCCCGGACGACTTCAGATCGGCAACGACATCCGCCAGCAGCGGCTGATAGAAACTCTCGCCGAGCGTCTTGTCGAACGTGACGCCCAGCTTGTCATACACCGTGTCGAGAGCTTTGAGGCCCTCTGGCAGAAACTCGTCCCAAAGCCGCCGATTCTCTTCATCACCGGCGTGCAGTTTCGCCGTTTCGTCACGAGCCAGCCTCGCGATATTCGGGTTTGCCGCCGCCAGAGCCGCCAATGATTCGTCGCCATCGACAACTGCGATCTTCGACTCCGTCGACTTCCGAGTTTCTCGCAATCCGTCGAGGTCGCCTCGCAACTTCTTGAGCGTCTTCTTCAGTTTCTTCGGGTCTTCGGCCGACTGCTCGGCATCCGTGATGCGAGTTTCAGCCGCCGCGATCTGCTCATCAAGTTGTGGCAGCTTCAGTTTCGCACCGTGGTAGTCGGAGAGCTGATTGACGAGTCGATAAAGTCGGGCCAACTCACCAACGGGGTCAGCTTCGTACGCCACTCGGTCGACGAAGTTCTGATACCCGAAAATGATCATCCCGAACTGGGTGCCCCAGTCGCCGATATGGTTGTCTGAAATGACCTCGTGCCCGGCGAACCTCAGGATGTGGCACAGCGATGCTCCAATGACCGAACTTCGCAGATGCCCCACGTGCATCGGCTTTGCCACGTTCGGCGACGAGTAGTCGACGATGACGCTTTTCGATTCAGCCACCAGTTCACAACCAAGCCGCTCGTCGCCAACGAGTCCCCTCGCCAGCCCTTCCAGCCAGTCGCTCCTCAACCGCAGATTAATGAACCCCGGCCCGGCGATCTCCGGCGTCTCGCACAGATCGTCGAGCTGCACGCCGTCGACGATCTGCTGAGCGATCTCGCGCGGCGGTTTGCCGAGAGGTTTCGCCAGCGACATCGCACAGTTCGCCTGGAAGTCGCCGAACTTCGAATCCTGAGCAGGCCGGATCATTGCCAGCGCCGATTCAACATCGCCGGTCAATTCTGACAGAAGCGGTCGGAAGCGTTCCTTGATTTCAGACAGAGCAGTCATCGCTGGTCTTCCGAAGATGGTGAAACTGTGAACGGCATTGAATTTGGTCGTTTGACCTGAAGCCGCAGGCGATGGCGTTTCGCCAGTGTCGACACCGTCGCCTGCGGCTTAGGGTCAAACAAGAAGGCAGTCAGAGTCGCGTCAAACCTCAGGCGTCGGCCTGTGGAGTCGCGCTGAACTCAACACGGCGGGCATCGGCCCACAGGCCTTCGAGGTCGTACAGTTCGCGGCCTTCCGGAGTGAAAACGTGCAGCACGGCGTCACCGTAATCGCGGAGCAGCCAGACGCTCGCCGCGTCGTCACCTTCACCGCCGAGCTTTCTCAGGCCGCGTTTCTTCATCACGCGGTCGGCTTCTTCCGCCATCGCGTTCATCTGGCGGCTTACGGCTGCGGTCGTAATCACGAAGTAATCGACGATCGGCGTGATCTCACGCATATCGAGCAGCAGCGTGTTCTGGCCTTTGTAGTCACTGGCGATCTGAGCCAGCAGCTTCGCATTGTCAAAACTATCGTCGACCTGATCGGCGCCGGGTTCTGCCATCTGAAGACCGGACTCTTCCTGTATCTCTAACATTTCACTTCTAACACGGGTGAGGCGACCAGCGAGCCGCCCCGCCGATATCGCAAACTACATGAAATTGACCAGCGAGTACTTCACGACCAGACCAGCCGCGACGACGGAGACCATGCTCATCAGCTTGATCAGAATGTTCAGGCTGGGGCCGCTGGTGTCCTTGAACGGGTCGCCGACGGTATCGCCCACGACCGCTGCCTTGTGAGCCACAGTCCCTTTTCCGCCGTGAGCACCGGACTCGATGTACTTTTTCGCATTGTCCCAGGCTCCGCCCGAATTTGCCATCATGATGGCCACTGCAAATCCGGAAGTCAGTCCGCCGGCCAGCATTCCCATGACGCCGCCGACCCCCAGCAGCAGCCCGACAACAATCGGGATAACCAGCCCCAGCACTGAGGGCAGAATCATCTCACGCTGAGCGGCCGCCGTGCTGATGGCGACACACGATGCGTACTCCGGTTCGGCTTCGCCCTCCATGATTCCCGGAATCTCGCGGAACTGTCGCCGAACTTCTTCGACCATCGCACCGGCTGCACGACCGACGGCCTTCATCGTCATCGCACAGAACACGAAGGCCAGCATCACGCCCATGAACATCCCGACGAGAACGCGGGGATTCATGATGCTCACGTTGTAAAAGCGAGCGTAATCCGGAATTGTCGCCTCGCCAGGTTTATTCGAAACGACGAATCCGTTCGCCTTGAGAGCGGCCAGGTCGATCCCGTCAGCCGTGCTGCCTGACTCTGAGGCCATCAGCGTCCCGATCGGGCTGTCGTCCGGAATCGGAGCGTCCGGCATGACAAGCCACGTCTCCATTCCCTTTTCCGTCTTCATCGCGACGACACCGCGTCCAATCTTGATGATCGATGCGTCTTCGTACGACGTTGAGACTGCTTTGATCTGGTCCTCGAACGGCGCCGCCCAGTGCTCGAACCCGATTCGCACTTCTTCAACATACGCGGCCAGCAGCGCCAGCGCCGTCAGGGCGGCGGAACCAATCGCAAAACCCTTACCTGTCGCAGCTGTCGTGTTTCCGAGACTGTCGAGGGCGTCCGTTCGTTCACGGACAGACGGGTCCTGCTTGCTCATCTCGGCATTGCCACCGGCGTTGTCGGCAATCGGGCCATACGCGTCGGTTGCCAGAGTAATCCCGAGAGTGCTGAGCATCCCGACCGCCGCGACAGCGACCCCATACAGGCCCATTGCAAACAGCCGGGCTTCGTCGTAGTTGAAGCCGGTGCAGAATCCGAAGGCGAGCAGAATCGCCATGCCGATCACGATGATCGGCACCCAGACGCTGTAAAAGCCTTCGGCGATTCCGGCGATGATGACGGTTGCCGGCCCGGTGACCCCCTGATCGGCAATCCGCTTTGTCGGTGCGTAATGGTCGCTGGTTGAATACTCGGTCCAGCGACCGATCGTGACTCCCGCAATAAGCCCGGTCACTATCGCCCAAAGCACTCCAAACAGCGAGTTGCCCGTCGGCAGATAAGAATCAGCAGGAATCCCTGACGACTGGGACGGACCCACCAGCATCAGGTAAACGATGCCGGCAGCGGCAACTGCGACCAGAATGCTGCTTGTGTTGATGCCGCGCCCTAAGGCTGCCAGCAGACTCTTCTGCGTTGCGCCTTCCTCGGTTTTCACCAGGTGGATACCGACAATCGACAGTGCAATGCCGACTCCGGCAAGAACCATCGGAAGCAGCATCATCATGTACTGCATCTTCGGGTAGCCGGCGAATGCTGCCACACCGAGTGCGGCACTGGCCAGGATCGAGCCGCAATACGACTCGTAAAGGTCGGCCCCCATGCCTGCTACGTCGCCGACGTTGTCGCCGACGTTGTCTGCGATCGTCGCCGGGTTTCGCGGATCGTCTTCCGGAATCCCCGCTTCGACCTTTCCAACGAGGTCAGCACCGACGTCGGCGGCTTTCGTGAAGATGCCGCCGCCAACGCGAGCGAACAGCGCCTGAGCACTTGCCCCCATGCCGAAGCACAGCATCGTGACAGTGATTTCTTCAAGCTGCATATCTGGAGCGACCCAGTTCAGGACCGCGAACCAGGCACAAATATCGAGCAGCCCGAGTCCGACGACGACGAGCCCCATCACGGCTCCGCTGCGGAAGGCGACCTGCAATCCCTGGTTCAATGAGTGCTTTGCCGCTTCGGCCGTTCGCGAACTGGCCAGCGTCGCGGTCTTCATGCCGAACCAGCCCGCCAGGCCGGAAAAGAAACCACCAGTGACGAAGGCAAAGGGAACCCAGGGCGATTGAGCATGGAAGACGAAGGCGACGACTCCCAGGACCAGACAGACAATGATGAAGACGATCATCACGATCTTGTACTGCTGCCGCAGATAAGCGTCCGCTCCCTGCCGAACGTTCTCGGCAATGCGGATCATTTCAGCGGTACCTTCGTCCTGGATCACCATCCATTTGAAGAACTTCAGCGCGAAGAACAGTGCCAGCAACGCCCCAACGAGGCTGACCACCCAGCTGACGACAATGGGGGTCTGGTCCAGCGATTCAGTGCCTTCGGCCGCCGACAGTACATCGGGGGAAAGCAGAACCCCGAAGAAGGCGACCAGGCAAGTGAGAAGGGAACGTAC
>JAPOLP010000390.1 GCA_029977045.1 Planctomycetota bacterium | reverse complement strand
CCTGCGCCGGCACACCGTCATGCATCCGTTCGAGGAATGTACGCCAGAAATAATCCTGTTCGACGTATTCTTCGCGATCGAGCATTTGCAGGAGGCCGAGAAGCAGGGGCTAAGAGCCGAGAGCAGCAGCAGGAAAGTCGCGTTGAAACTCAGTTGCGACACCACTTCGCATTTATGACGCTGCGGCGGGAACGCTGCAATGCCGGTGACAGTTGCTGCAAACCAGCAAAGTCATGCCGCTGGTAATCGTCCCCATTCGTCCCTCCGCCTTCATCCTTCCGCCTTATTATCGAATGCCACTTTCCCGCCGCGAACTGCTGACTCGATTCCTCGGAGCACCGATCGCGACGGCGGCGGTTGGCTGCGGGCTCGGAACGCCGCGACTTCCGCCAGCGGGCGAGTTTGTCGGAGCATCCGCGTCGCTGGGACATCGGTTGCGAGGTGGATCACTCCCGGTCTTCAACGCTGACGCTGCGGAAACCGTTGACGTTGTCATCGTCGGCGGAGGAGTCTCCGGCCTTAGTGCGGCGAGGCAACTTGCAAGAAGTGGCGTCAACTTCGTGCTGCTGGAACTCGAACCTGAACCCGGCGGGACTTCGGCCAGTGGCGAGTCGGCACTCGTAAAGTACCCGTGGGGAGCGCACTACGTCCCGGTGCCACTACCAGACAACTACGACCTGATCAGCCTGTTCGACGAGATGGGTATCCTCGAAGGTCGCGGTGACGACCGCTCGCCGGTCGTTGCCGAACAGTTCCTCTGCCGCGACCCGCAGGAGCGACTGTTTGTCGACGGACAGTGGCGCGAAGCTCTGTTCCCTTGGGCGATTGCCGATGATTCCGACATCGCTCAGTTCCAGGCGTTTCAGCGCGAGATCGATACGCTGGTCAGCTGGCGAGACAACGAAGGCCGCCGAGCCTTCACGATCCCGGTCGCAAATTGCTCGACATCGCCGGAGATTCTGCAGTTGGATCAGCAGACAATGGCCGACTGGCTGCGATCGAAAGAACTAACCTCGCCACTGCTGCACTGGTACGTCGACTATTCCTGCCGCGACGACTACGGACTGACGGTCGAACAGACGAGTGCCTGGGCCGGGTTGTTCTACTTCGCCGCAAGGAAGTCGGCTCCAGGAGCGGACTCGCAGGAGTTCGTCACCTGGCCGGAAGGCAATGGCCGGCTCGTCAGTCATCTGCGTTCGCTTTGCGAGGATCGTATCCGGACGCAGCATCTGGTCACCGAAATCGCGACCGTCAACCGAGACGGCCAGCTTGTGGCCGAAGTCGTCGCCGTCGACGTTTCGGGACCGTCGGAAGTTGCTCGCAGCTTTCGTGCGAAGCGAGTCATCTTTGCGGCACCGCCGTTTCTCACGCCGCGATTGATCCGCGACTATCGCGAGTCTGGCCCGGCCAGCGTGAACGAACTGCAGTTTGGAAGCTGGCTCGTCGCGAACCTGCATCTGAAGCAACGCCCCGCTGAAAACGGCTTCCCGCTGAGCTGGGACAGCGTTCTGTACGACAGCCCGTCGCTCGGGTACGTCGCGGCGACGCATCAGAAACTGCTCGACTACGGCCCGACAGTGTTGACTTATTACTACCCGCTGTGCGACGACGATCCGCGAGTCGCCCGGCAGCGACTGCTCGATCTCTCCTGGGAGCAGTGGGCCGATGTCGTGCTCACGGACCTTGAACAGGCCCACCCGGAGATTCGTTCGCTGACCAGCCGGCTCGACATCATGCGCTGGGGCCACGCAATGGTGCGACCGGTGCCCGGACTTTTCAGTGGCCAGGCCCGGCAGGAGTGCTCGCAGCCCTTCGGAAACGTCCACTTTGCCCACGCAGCCCTCAGCGGCGTTGCCTTGTTTGAGGAAGCGTTCTTCCACGGCAACCGGGCGGCGGCAGAAGTTCTCGCCGCACTTGAGACTCCAGCAGAAACTGCTGTTTGAGCATCGCCGCGTTTCAGTTCTGATGCGGACTTCTGCAGCGATGTGCTCTCAGTTTCAGGCAGGATGCCGTGATGACGAGTTCCGACCGATCCGATTCCTCAACTTCGCCAGGCAGCTCTGCCACGGTGTCACAACAATGGCAGTCGTATGAGGAGATGGCGGCCCGATCGGCCCGGGAGGTCATGCAGGATCTGGACCGTCTCAACGAACTGCTTCGCTACGACAATTCCCCGCAGCGTGACTCCGAAGCTGACCGGCGGAATTCGGAAGATCGTCGTGCCGACGAACGACGTGAGTTCGTCGCGGAAATCGTCCTGCTGGCGACAAGTGCCAGAACTGGTGAGCCGGACGTGAGTCCATTCGACTTCGTCCGAGGCCAGACGCAAAACCTGTCGGCCAGCGGAGTGGCATTCGTCACAGAGCAACCTCTGGACGGCGACTCACACATCGCCCTGCTGCGGCATCCCGATTATCCCGCTCAGCAGTTGTGCTTCGAGCTGACCCTGTTTCGCAGCGAGCAACTGGCCGACAGTCAGTGGGAACACGGAGCAGTGCTACGACCGCTCGTGCCGGGCGTTCGAAGACACTGACACCGCGACCTCCGAGGTTTGACGGTTTCCGAACGTCGCTCCTATCGTTTGCTCCTTCTGCTGACCGGCGGTTGCAATGCTGTCGGTAGTCCATCCGGGAGCCTGCAACTGCGAGAGGGAGTCGACATGAGCCGAGTGATTTTGCGAACCGGGCAGAATCGAAACGCGTTTGTTCGAGCAGCGGGTTCACTGTCGGCAATGGCCGCAATGGCCGCATTGGCGACACTGCTTGCCACGACCGCGACCGCTGGCGACGACCTTTGGGTGCTCGTTGGTACGTCCACGCGTGGTGACAAGGGCGGCATCAACGTCCTGCGGTTCAACCCGGAAACCGCGAAGCTGACGAAACACGGCGTTGCGAATGTCGACAACCCCTCGTTCGTGGCTGTGCATCCGTCAGAGAAGTTCGTCTATTCGGTCGCCGAGGTGACCACGCTTGACGGCAAACGCGGCGGAGCCGTCGCAGCATTCTCCTTCGACGCGAAAACCGGAACGCTCACAAAGCTGAACCATTCGTCGACGATCGGCGCCGGTCCGTGTCATCTCGTCGTCGATCAGACCGGTCGCTACGTCCTGGCAGCGAACTACGGTGGCGGCAGCGTCGTCGTGCTGCCGATCGAAGACGGCGGCAAAGTGGGACGAGCATCCTCGTTCGTCCAGCACGTCGGTTCGAGCGTCAATCCGCAGCGGCAGCAGGCACCGCACGTGCACTCGATCAATCTCGACCCAACGAATCAGTTTGCCGTCGCGGCGGACCTCGGCGTCGACAAGGTCTTCGTGTACCGGCTCAACGGGAAGAACGGCACGCTGACGGACGCTCCGTCGCCGTTCGGGAAGGTCGCTCCCGGCGCCGGCCCGCGCCACTTCGCGTTTCATCCGACCGGTCAGTTTGCGTACGTGATCAACGAGATTTCTCTGACCGTGACCGCATTCACGTTCAACTCAACGACGGGCGAACTGGCGGAAATTCAGACGATTTCAACACTGCCGCCCGGCACGGAGAATCAAGGCAGCACGGCGGAAGTCCGAGTCCATCCGTCAGGGCGTTTTCTCTATGGCTCAAATCGCGGGCACGACAGCATCGTCGTCTACTCGATCGATCAGAACACGGGCAAACTGACGTACGTCGAGAACGAACCAACACAAGGCAAGACGCCGCGCAACTTCTTCGTCGAACCGTCCGGGAAGTTCCTGTTCGCCGAGAATCAGCAGTCCGGCACGATCGTCGTCTTGAAGATCGACCAGCAGACCGGAGCACTCTCCCCAACGGGCAACTCCATCGAAGTCCCCAGCCCCGTCTGCATCCGCACGATTCCCGTGCAGGAGTGACGCTCCAGCAAGAAGTCGCCTGAGGCGGCAGCTGGACTGCTCGCGAAACTATCTCCCCGCCGTGCCTTCAAAGCTGAAATCGCGGTAGATCGTGGTGTCGAAACTGCGGCCCGTCCACAGGCGATAAACATTGAAGCGGTACTTGCTGCGAATGGCGAAGCCGGGGCCGAGCTGGGCATGAGCCGGGCGGTAGCCTGATCGTGGCATCGGCTGCGGGTAGGGCGAGACAAACTGCTCGGGCATCTGTTCCTGCGCGGCCAGCAGTTCGGGCGATGGAGCGTGGCTGTAATACGAAGGCCGGAACATCCAGTCGTTCGCGGACGCTGTGGATGCGTCGCTCGACGAAACGAAGCCCAGTACAAACAGAACAAGCAGATATCGCATAACCAGCCTCACCCTTCGCTGACGTTGCCAAAACGCAACGTGCGAGCAACGCGTTGCCGTCCGATGTTGCCTTCTGGCAACGAAAACCGGGTTTTCAACGCTTGCAGGGTGGTAACGCGAATCGAATGCCGAGCGAACTTGCGTTGGCCATCCGTTTTCCGGGGTCAGCGAGTTTCGGCGCCCGGGCGCTGACGCTCAGCTTTCTTCACGATGGCCGCTGCGAGATGGCCGCCGAAACCCAGGGAAAGCTTCAGAGCGTGCTGAAGTGATCTCGCGACAGGCTCGCCCGAGATGAGATCAAGACTACTCGTCGAGATCGGCTGCGTCAGGTTCGCCGTCGCCGGAGCCAGGCCGTCGAGCAGAGCGAGCAGTGTTAGAGCAAACTCGACACTGCCGGCGGCTCCCAGCAGATGGCCGATCGAACCTTTCGCACTGAAAGCCGGCACGCGGACGTCGCTGACAGTGTCCGTCGACGTCAGCGACAGTGGTACCGTCGCCAGCTCGGCATCGAGCGCCCCGGTCTCGCAGACGTCGTTCGTTCGCGTCGCCGTTCCGTGTAGGCTGATCAGATCGAGATCACTCGCGCTGAGCTGCCCGCGTTGCAGAACATCGCGGATCAACCGTCGCAGAGCATCCGGATTGTCGGCCAGCTGCGTCAGGCTGGCGGCGTCGGACGCGAGGCCGCCGGCAAGCCACTCGGCGTACGCTTGCGCGTTCCGTCGAGCCGCGTGTTCGGCAGATTCGAGGACAAAGACCGCTGCACCTTCGCCGATCATAAATCCGTCGCGGGTTTCGTCACACGGTCGGACCGCTGTTGCGGGATCATCGAAGCTTCGAGCCAGCACGCCGAGTCGCCGAAACGACGCGACAATCGCTGGCGTCAACGAGGCGTCAGCACTGCCCGCGAGAACGACGTCGCAGCGTCCCGATTGAATCAGCTCGGCTGCTCGGATCAGACTGACGAGCCCCGTCGCACAGGCGGCGACCGGAGCGATCGCGCCGACTCTTGTCTCAAACAGCGAGCTGACCGCCTGAGCCGCTCCGCTGGGAGACAGCATCTGCCACCAGGCTTCCGGTGCCGTGTCCGACAACGGCAACTCACCTCGATGCTGAGCGAGAGCGTTCAGAAACGCGACGTGCATTCCGCCCTTGCTCGTCCCAATCACGGAAGCCGCGCGATCGTTCGGCAACGACGCGGCGTCGAGTTCGGCATCGGCAAGAGCTTCGATAGCTGCCGTGAGTGCCAGCGAAATCCCCGGCTCGGCCAGCAACGGCACGAGATCGCTGCGACTGCGATCGGCCAGCGTGTCTGGCAGCCTTTCGTCGAGCGGTGCCGGACCTCCGGCAGACCGTTCCGGCCACAGTCCCGCGTCATCTGGTCGTGAGCCGTCCGGCAGCCAGCGCAGCCCGCTTTCGCCTGCGCAGTACCGAGCCCAGCTCGTCTCACGATCGCTACCCAGCGGCGTGACGAGCCCGATTCCCGTGATGACAACGCGACGGTGATCCATCCAACTCAACTCGATGGGCATAAGCGACGATCAGCCCCAGCAATATCGTGACGAGCTTCACACTTGCAACGGACCCGCCTGCCAACCGCGAAAGACGGATGAAATCCAAAGTCGCTGATCGCTCCGCGATCGAGGCGTT
>JAPOLP010000126.1 GCA_029977045.1 Planctomycetota bacterium | reverse complement strand
TCACGGATTCGGTTAACCTCAAGCTGATCCTGTGGCTCCATAGAAACGCACTCGCCGGAAGTCGCCCACACGACACATCGCTGCCGCATGTGCTTCCGATGATCGCCCGCTTCTGCCCAAACGCGGCGGTGATCGCGACCGGAGCGTCGAACGCCGCCGCACAAATTGCACCCGGTCCGATCCACCGACGCGAGTTCGACGACAGGCATCTCGCCGTCACTGGGGAAGCAGCAAGAAGATCACTCACTCCCTTGGTGGTGATGGTTGGGATGGTGGCGATGCCGGCAGCCCGGTCAGGGTTTGCAGTTGGGAAACCACCTGCCGCCGATCGTCCGGACTGAGCTTCTGAAGCTCGGATAGAACCACCCGTAGAACCACATCCGGCGAAGATTGCGTATTTCCCAGTGTTTCGGGCAGTGTTTCGAGTCCTGCTGGCCCTATAGGTCTGGATATCACCAGACCCCTGAAGCCCTCGGAAACCATTGTTTTCGAGGGTTTTTCGTTTTGGGTATCAGCTTCTGATGCTTTCTGATTTGCCCAGACGGAACTACGGGGACGATCTCTTTTCTGAGGGAGCGGCCCGTCTCGAAATTGCGATCTGAGTCGATGAGTGCGTTTGGCTATGGTGCCGACCTGATCGAAGTAAACGTCAGCGTTTGAGCTGTCGTCTGACGAAGGCGGCGACTTGCTGACCAAGCAACTCCTGGCCCTCCCGTGTGAGATGGACGCCGTCGTTGCCGATCAGCTTGTCCGTTGTCTGTGGAGCTTCCGGCTTGCTGAGCGTCCCATGCAGGTCGTTGACCGGAACGTCGAGGTCGCGCATGACTTCCAGTGCGATCTCGTTGTACTGCACGACGCTTTCCCCGAGCAGGACGTAATCGCGGCCCTGGCGAGCAGCGGCAGCTGGGTCGTTCAGGATGCGGGTTGTCGTGGCGAACAGGACGACGGCACCGGTTTCGACGCGAATGCGTTTGACGATGCTTCGCAGGTTGGCTGCATACTGTTCCGGAGTAACCTGGAACTTCCCGGTGGCCGTGAACTTCTTTGTGTCATGGATGCCACAGTTGAAGTGGACGATGTCCGGCTGCTCGCGGACGACCCACGCGTCCAGGTGTTTTAGCACGTTGGCGCTGTCGCCCCCGTTGGCTTTTGGGCTGACCACGACCGCCTTTCCCGTGAGCTGTTTGGCGACAGCCTCTGCGTAGCTCAGGCGAATCGAATCACCAACGAGCACGACTTTCGGCAGGCTCTTCCCCTCGGCCAACGTCTGATCCTGGGCGAAGGCGAGGGCGGGACCGAAGACGATCAGGCCGGCGAGGACCAACAGCAGAGCGACACGTTTCATCAGGCGAACTCCTTTCGCGGTAACGACGGCGTCAGTTTCTGGCGGATCGAGGGACTTTCTGCCAGTGATCGTGCAGAGTCATTGGGCCGGCTCGCTGCAGCAGTGGTAATGACTGCGACTCTGCCTCGGAACGACAACAGACGGCAGGTCTCTCTTCTTACGTAAGTGCTGACGGCAATCGGCGGAGATGCCGAGAGTCCGATTCCGTCCGGTGATGCACCGTCGCTGACAGCACGATATCAAATCTCAGAGCGAATCAGTGATTCAGCTTGTCACCGAAGTGAGTTCGCACGCGGTCCAACTTCACGATGCCAGCATCATCATCGAGCGGAGACATTCAGACGTGATGGGCACTGATTACGACTCAGCTTGATTCGGCATCAGGCGGGCGGGACACTGTTGACGAATCCCCTGCTGATCGGTCGACATGCCGTGCGCGACCGCGTCCCACACCTCACAGTGTCGAAAGCCCGGAGTGCGTTCATGGATCACGCTCGCGAAGTACCCGCTGTTGTGCAGCAGGAACTGAACGGCCTGCGTGTCCATCTGCGGCGGACGGAAGCACTCCGAGGTTTCGGTCGCTTGCTGCTGCTCGGAACGGGCCTGCTTTTCGCCGCTCTGGCGACAGACTTCGTGCTTGACCTTGAGACTGCGACGCGGGCATGGCTGCTGGCTGGGCAGGTTCTGCTCTGCCTGGCCGCCGGAGTTCTGGGCATCGTCCGCCCCTTCCTGCAGAAGATCTCGGACGAGGATGTCGCGGCACTGGCGGAGCGGAAGTTCCCCGAATTGGGCGAGCGGCTGACGTCGTTGATCGAACTCTCCGATGACCAGTTGCCCGAGTCTGAACGCGGCTCGGCTCTCATGCGGGAAATGCTGGTGCGGGAAACCGTCCGCAAAGTCGATCGAACCGATCTTCCGGAAGCGGTGAATTCGAGCCGGGCAGCTCGCCCTACCGTCCTTGGTATGGTCGCTGTCGCAGTGTGCCTTCTCTGGCTGCTGATGTTTCCGAATCCGTCGCGACTTCTGCTGGCACGGCTGCTGAATCCGTTGGGGAATTATGCGTCCGCCGGCCCACTGGCGTTCGAGATCGCTCCGCAGGACTGCGTTGTGGGACGCGGTTCGGATGTCGCCATTTCGGTATCGGTCGACTGGCGGGACGCTCGTGAGGAGCCTGTTCCCGAACCGGTCACGATGCTGTGGGAGAACGCTGCTGGCCACGCTGACCAGCGGCAGTTGCGGTTTGATGCGGACACCGACGCGTTTGTCGCTGTCGTCCCGGATGCTCAGGAGAGTTTTCGTTTTCGCGTGGCCGCAGGTGGCTCCCGGTCGAAGTCGGTCGAGGTTCGTGTTGAGGACGTTCCTCGAATTGTCACCGCATCTCTGGTGGCGACACCGACGCCCTACGTCGGTCGACCGCGGCAGACATTTGATGGTATCACCGGCGAGATGTCGGCCTTCGAGCGCAGCCAGCTCGTGTTCGACCTGAAGTTCAACAAGCCCGTCAGTACTGCGGAACTGGAATGGCTCGGGGCTCTGGTGATCCCGGCAGACGAGATAACGCTGGCGACGCCGCGCGAGAACAGCGACAACAGAGCAGAAACCGTCGAGCCGGAGCAACGCCACGTCGGCGCGTATCGCAATGAGCTGGTTTCCGCTGACGATTTGCCACGAACGGCGTTTCTCGTTGCGGACAACGGGCTGTCGGCGTCGTTGACGATGCCCGCCACTGTGCAGGGGACGCTGATTTTCCGGCTGACCGATCAACATGGTCTGGTGAATTCCGACGAGCCATTCCGGCACCTGAAGATCGAACGTGACCAGCCGCCTGAGCTGGAGATCGCTGGCGGGCAGAAGGACACGGCCAAGCCGTCGGACGTGTATCCATTCGAGTTATCGGTGAGTGACGATATCGGTGTCGAAGAGCTGGAATTGCGGATCACCCTGCAGGAAGGGATGGACATCGTCCAGGCGGTTCCGGTCGAGGAGCTTGGACAGCGATCGTTGACGCATCGTTTTCGCGTCGATCTCGCGGAGCTTGATGTCGAAGCGGGGACGGTTCTGCGGTTGCAGGTGCGAGCAGCGGATGGTCGCCAGTTGCCGTGTCCCAACGAAGTCTGGTCGGCGGTGCGGTACGTCGCTGTTTCTGACGAGGCCGACGCACCGGGTACCAACGACCTGCTGGCTCAGCAGAAGCAACTGCGAACGGAACTGCAGGCAATTCGCGAGGGACTGCAGCAGGCCACGGAAGTCAGTGACGAGTTACAGAAGCAGGCAAGTCAGGCGGCGGAGTCCGGTGACCCGGCTCTCGACGCAGAGAAGATCGACGAAATCGCCGGGCGCGAAGCGGAGCTGACGGAACGGCTGCAGCAACTGGCCGAGCAGCTTCGAGAACGCCCGCTGTTCGACAACGTCGCGGCAACGGCAGAAGGGACAGCCGACAGAGACCTCGCACCGCAGGTCGAGCAGTTGCGGGAAGCTCGCGACGCGACAGCGCGAGAGCAGGCTGAGATGCTCCACGCGAATGCTGACGCGACTGACCTCGCCGCCGAGCAACTGCGGGAAGTTGAGTCTCGCTTCGACCGGCTGGCGCAGCTTGAGCAGGATCTTCTCGAACTGAGTCGCATTTCCGAGCGGGCTGGTCGTCTGGCCGACGATGCTGAGCAGCTTGCCGAGCTGCGAGACAAACTCGACACCGCGCGACAGCAGGCCGAGGCAGATTCAGCAGCGGCGAATTCGTCCTCTCCGGCGGAGGTCGGCAACAACGCAGCGAATGCAAACGAAGCCGAGGCGGCTCGGCTGGCAAATGCTCAAAACGAACTCGCGACTGCTCAGCAGCAACTGCAGAGCGAACATCGGGAACTCGCGAACGAGCTGACAGCGCTGCTCGACAAACGGCCCGAGGTTCTCGATGCGGAGCGTGACCAGCAGCTCGAACGCCTGCAGCAACTTGGCGAACAGGCCCGCCAACTGGCTGATCGCGAGGAGCTGCTCGCTCAGGCACTGACTGAGGACGCTTCTGAAACCAGTCCGGCAGCAGATGGAAAGTCCGCACCCGCACCTGATAGCCAGAGTGCCGCCAATCCGGCGTCGGCGGACGAGTTGCCGACGCTCGACGAGTTGATCGAGCGGCAGCGGGAACTTGCCGCCGAAGCTGCCGAGATTGGACTGGCCGCAGCGGAATCTCAGGGCAAAGAGTCGCCAGCGGCAGCGTCTGCAATCGAGTCAGCATTGTCGGCGATGCAGTCACAGCAGCAGGCGGAAGGCGGTCGGTTCAGTGAGGCTGCCCGGCAGGCTCAGCAGGCGGCTGAGTCGGCTCAGCAGGCTCAGCAAGCTCTCGCCGAAGAGCAGCCGGCACTGGCCAGCCGGGCTGAAGACGTCGCGAAGGATCAGCAGAAACTGGCAGACGAATTCGAGGCGTTGCAGAACTCGGAACAGCGACGTACGGCGGCGAGGCAGGTTCAGCAGGAAGAGCTTGCCGATGCGGCTGGCGAACTTGCCGAACAGCTCGGGCAGTCTTCGGAGTCGCTCGCGGCGGAACCGCTCGGATTGAACGAGCCCGGCGAGAACGCGGCTCAGGCTCAGCAGGCCGCCGAATCGGCGACGCAGTCAGCGGCTCAAGCGGCGGAAGAATTGCAGAACGGCTCGGCAGCTGAAGCGGCTCAGGCCGCACAGCAGTCGGCGGAGTCATTGCGGGAAGCGGCGACAAACGCAGCAGGCGAACAGGCGGCTTCCGAACCAGGCGAGGCCGGGACCGGAGCCTCGTCGGAAAGCAGTCCGGCATCGCCCGATGCGCAACCAATGCCTGGCAACCCGGGATCGCCAGGAAATCCATCCAGTGGAGAGTCCTCGAATGACGTGCCGGGCGAACTGGCAACGCAGGTTGTCTCGGCCGCGCAGCAGTTGATGCAGGCTCAGCAGCGGATCGGCGAGGCGATCGCGGCCGTCGAGCTGCCAACTTCTGGTGAGGCATCGGCGAACGGGACTCCGGCGGCAGGACAGAACGGTCAATCGCAGGCCGCTCAAGCTCAGCCAGGAGAAGGCGGCCAACCGTCGAGCGAGTCCGGAAAATCTGCTGCCGCGTCGAATGAAAGGCGTGCCAGCGAAGCAGGTCAGCCCAGTGGTTCGCAGCCGGGGGACAGTCAGGCGGGACAAGGATCAGAAACACCGTCGAACACTGCTGGCCCGCAGCCAGCAGGCGACTCGTCATCCGGCGGGCCTGCCGGAGGCTCTGCATCAGGCGGGCCGGCGGGTCAGCAGGCGTCGCCAGCGTCCGATGCGCTGCGTCGAGCGGCTCAGTCGCTGGCTCAGGCCGCCGGGCTGCTCTCGGATGCGTCGCGGCAGTTTTCTCCGCAGGCTGGCCAGGGACAGGGTGAGCCCGGTCGCGGTATGAGCAACGGCGAGGATTCTCAGATCGCGTCGGAACTGGGCAGTGACGGCGCGGGAGCAGCCGGCTTCGAGGAAGCGGAAACTCCGCTCGAGCTGCAGCTTCGTCAACAGGTCATGCGAGACTGGGGCCGGCTTCCTGTTAAGCTGCGAACGGAAATTCTGCAGTCGTCAGACCGCAAGACAAACAGCGAATACGCAGAGATCATTAAGCTCTACTTCGAGCAGATCGCGACGGAAGAAGCTGGCAAGAGCACTGGGAACCGAGGGCAGCGGACAGGGAACAGCCGCTGAATCGAGTTTCGGTCCTTCACTTGAGCCATTCTGTTTTCTGCGGTTCCCTGTTCGATATTCCCTGCTCCCTCTTCCCTGACCGGCCATGGCTCGCAAGCGACTCGACAAAACGCTGGCTGACTATCTGGCGATCGCTGTGACGCCGGTGCTGATCATGCTGCTGGTCGGCAGCCTGGTATTCTTTCTGCAGGAGCTGTTTCCGGGCGAGCGGTACGAAAGCCGCGTCCGCTGGATTCTGTTCTGGTTCGTCTTCGGCATGGTGCTGATTTCGCGAATCGCCATCGAAAGCGGACGGGCTCAGTCCGGCATGTTCACACTGGGGCTGGCCGGTGCAACGGCGCTGGCCATCTTCAAGTTAGTGCCGAATGCTCCCTGGCTGCCGATTGGCTGTCTGGCGATCATCTGGTGGTGTACCGACAAGCTGACCTGGGACTGCACTTTGATTGACGAGTCCGAGGACGCGTCTGGAGAAGGCCTGCTGCAGGTAGCCGGAGTTGACGACGGAGCCGATCTGACGCAGTCATCCGATGCAGCCGAAGCTGGCTCGCAAGACGAAGCGACCGACAGTGGCCAGCGAACTCCGCTGTGGAAGCGGCTGTTTCTGAATGTTGGCGAGCGGGAAGGCCGCCCTCACGCTCCGGGACTGTGGGTGGTTTATTTCTCGCTGGCCGCTCTGCCGATCTTTGGTTTCGGACAGGCGATGATCCCCGCTGGGAACACTGCGGCACGAGGCTTCGCGTTTAACCTGCTGCTGGCCTATGTCGCGGCGGGACTGGGCCTTCTGCTGCTGACTAGTTTCCTGGGACTGCGACGCTATCTGCGTCAGCGCCAGCTTCAGATGCCGGCGACGATGGCCGCGACCTGGGTCGGGATGGGAGCGACGATCGCGATTGCCATTCTGATCGTCGCGCTGCTCATTCCGCGTCCTCAGGGCGACTACTCGGTCGTTGACCTGATCGATCGGGCCGGTGACGAACTTCAGGAAGCAGCTGACGTCGCGTTTCTGAACGACGACGGCGGCAAGGGCGACGGTCAGCAGACCGGACCTGCGTCTCACGATGCCGAACAGGGTGCCGTCGAGAGCGACGATCAGCAGGGCCAGCCCGGTGGTCAGCAGCAGGGCAACCAGAACGGCGAGAACGCTCAGGATTCCGATTCCGGGCAATCCGATCCGCAGGGCGACGGTCAATCCTCGGCCCAGTCACAGCAGCAGTCGCAATCTCAACAGAATCAGCAGCAACAACAGCAGGGAGATTCGCAGCAATCCAACCAGGGTCAGCAGTCACAACAGCAAGGCGGCCAGCAACAGGGCAGTCAGCAGCAGGGATCGCAGCAGTCGCAACAGAGTGATTCGCAGCAGTCCGGCCAGCAGCAAAGCGGCGACCAGAATCAGGGTTCCGGCGAACAGTCTCAGCAGCAGAACAGCGAGCAGTCCTCGCAGCAGGCCGACCAGCAGACGGCACAGAACCAGGACTCGCAGGACGCTTCAAGTGATAGCGAGAACGAATCGCCCGACGGCAACAGTACGCCGCCTCCGGAACCGTCAACGCCGGATATGAGTTCGGTCTTCAGCTCGATCGGCGACCTCTTCAAGTGGGTGATGTACGGTCTGCTGGCCATCGCGGGGCTCTGGCTGCTGTATGTTTATCGAGACTCGATTGCGAACTTCTTCGCACGCTTGTGGAACGAACTGCTTAGCCTGTTTGGCCGCCGCTCGGTCGCGACCGAAGCTGTCGAAGAAGCAGCCGAACCGGAAGCTCCGCCCCGTCCGTTCGCCGCGTTTCAGAATCCGTTCGCGAGCGGTGCTGCGTCGAAGCACTCTCCATCGGAACTGGTGCGGTATACGTTCGAGCCTCTGCAGGCCTGGGGCTTCGAGAATGGCTGCCCGCGATCTCCGGACCAGACGCCGATGGAGTACGGCCAGCAGTTGAGAACTCGGAAGTTGTCATTCGCGGCTGAGGCAAACGACCTCAGCCAGCTTTACGCTCGCGTCGCCTACGCGGGATATCGAGCTCAGGCGGACAACCTGCCGCTGCTCGAAAAACTGTGGCGGAAATTAGGCTCAGCCTCGTAGCAGATTGGCAAAAGCCCGATGACGATTCCGCTGCCGTGTCCCGATGGAGAATTGCTTGCGGCGTTGATGCGCGGCAGCATTTCGTCGGAAGAAGAAACCCTGGCTATCGAGAAGCATCTTGCTGAGTGTGCTCAGTGTCGTCTGGTTGCTGATTTGATCGCCGGGATTGACGAATCGCCTGCCGAGCCTGTGGGAGAGTGACTGGTGCCCGCTGACCCCGCCTGTTCCGAACCGTTGATCGAAGCGATTCGCGGTGGCGATGCGCAGGCCTGGTCGCAACTGGTGGCCGAGTATCACGGGCGGCTGCTGGCCTTTGCCCGGTCGCAGTTGGGGCAGGAATCCGACGCGGAAGATGCCGTACAGGAAACGTTCGTTGGCCTGTTGAAGTCGTTGGGCGGTTTTCGCGGCGAGGCCAGTCTGGAAACCTGGCTGTTCCAGATCCTGCGGCGGCGGATTGCGGATCAGTATCGCCGACTCGGCACTCGTCGCGAGGTAACGCTGGTTGCCGGTGGCGATGCCGGAAACGCAGTCGAGCAGAACAATCTCGACCGACCAGCCGATCAGTCGCCGAGCTGGTACGTGCGGCGCGAGGAGCAGGACGCTACTGACGTGCGAACGCTGGCTTCAGCAGTCGCGGGTGTGACCAGCAAGCTGAAAGAGCAACAGAAGTTCCGGGACCTGATCGTGTTTGATCTGCTGTTCTTCGCTGGTCGGCGCAACGTCGAGATTGCGGAACTGACCGACCTCGAAGAGACAGCGGTCGCCGTTTTGAAACATCGGTTCCTGCGCCGGGTTGCTGACCTCGTCGAGTCCGTCGAGAGCGAGTCGGGATCGTCTGAACGCAGTGGCTCGCTGTCTGATGAGCTGCTGACGCGTGTCTGGGAATCGACTCGTCCGACCTGCCCGAAGCGATCGACACTGGGCAAATTCGTGCTGGGAACTCTGGCCGACGAGTGGGATCGGTACGTCGCTTTTCACACGGGCGAACTTGGATGCCGGTTCTGTGCGGCGAATCTCGATGACCTGACGGACGAGCTGAACTCGGCCGAAGCATCGACCGAGTCAGCTCGCCATCGAATCATGGAATCGACCGTCGGCTTTCTGCCGGGACGCGATTCCTGAAATCACGTTGGACTTCGCTTACTTCTCGACGATCCAGATGTTGCGGTACACGACCGGGTCGCCGTGGTTCTGCAGAAACAAGCCACCAGCTTTTTCGTCGCTGCGTCCGCCGCCGGGAGTGGCCTTTGGCAGTTCCAGATCACTGTGAATGGCGACGCCGTTCAGTTTGATCGTCGTGACAGCGGGACTGGTCTTGTTGCCGTTCTCGTCAAAGCGAGCCGCCTTGAAGTCGACGTCATAGGTCTGCCACGTTAGCGGCGGCAGGCACATATTCACGTCTGGACGGGAAATCTTGTAGATGCCGCCGCACTCATTATCAAGACCTTCCAGACCGAACGAATCGAGCACCTGGCACTCGTACTGATCGAGCAGGTACATGCCGCTGTTGCCGCGCGACTGGCCACGTGACTTCGGCATGAACGGCGTGCGGAATTCGAGATGCAGATGGAAGTCCTTGAACTCCCGGTTCGTTCGAGCAGCAACGCCAAGCAGTTTCTCTTCGACGATCTTGCCTTCCTTCCATTCGTCTGTCCCGGAGCCGTCGAACAGGACAATGGCTCCTTCGGCTGGTTTGTTACCGAGCGTTGGCGACTTCCGTTCAACCTTCTTCGCACTGACGCGAGCATCGCCTAGATTGCCATTGATCTGGCCATCTTTCAGAGTCAGCGAGTTGCCGTCTTTCGAGAAGCTCACGACACCGTCTTTGGTCTCGCCGCCGATGATCGTGCGACCTTTCTTATCCCAGCCGGCACCGGGCAGGCCGCCGGTCAGTACGACGGCGTCGAACTTGCCATCGCCGAGTGCGATGACCTGAACGCCAAATCTGTCGCCAGCGTACTCGCCCTGCAGCGCGTAATCCGGGCCAGATTCTTCAACAGTCGTGTAGGCTTTTTCGCCAGCGGCAAACAACGGGCTGACGGATAGAACTGCCAGCAGACAGGCGGAGAGACAGAAACGCATTGCGGGATTCCTTCGGTTGGGACTGCACTGACAAGGTGGGAAACAACGAAGTGCGGGCAGCCATCGCGAGGCGAAGCATCGGCGAATGGCGGTCGGTTCTCAATCGTCGGCGGAGGCTGATTCGATCGTCAGATCAGCGAGGTAGATTGCCGTGATCGATTTGCCGTCGACGTCCTTCTCGTGAGACGAGTACCAGCTCAGGAGTGCCTTGTTCGGAGCTGTTTCCAGGAAGCCTGGGTACGACGTGTCTCCGCCGCTGGGCAGCTCGGCGAAC
>JAPOLP010000251.1 GCA_029977045.1 Planctomycetota bacterium | reverse complement strand
GATGCTCGCGGGCTACGAATCGAGTATCGAGACTGCTTGAACGGGGACCTGACAGATGACGGCGACAACTCTGGTGATGAATGAACTGCAGATTGACGGGCAACTGAAATCCGGCGATCAAGTGTTTCCGACGATCATGGTCCCCGAATGTGAAGTGGCGTCGCTTGAGGACGTGCTGGCCTGGGTTCGCGAAAATCGCGAATCGCTCGACGCGAAGGCGTCACAGTCCGGGGCTGTCCTGTTTCGCGGCCTGCCGCTGGCGACGTCGGATGATTTTGACGCGTTCATCAGGGCGTTCGATTATCCGAACTTCCGCTATCAGGACTCACTGTCGAACGCGGTTCGCGTCAACCGGACTGAGCGTGTCTTTACCGCGAACGAGGCACCATCGAGTGTCACGATCTGCCTGCATCACGAGATGGCTCAGACACCCATCTATCCCAGTCGACTGTTCTTCTTCTGCGAGAAGCCAGCGGAAGCCGGTGGAGCGTCGCCATTGTGTCGGTCTGATATTCTGTTTGATCGGCTGTGTGACGAGCTGCCTCAGTTTGCTAGTGACTGTGAGGAGAAAGGCCTGCTCTACACGAATGTAATGCCCGCTGAGAATGACCCGACTTCTGGAATGGGACGCAGCTGGCAGAGCACTTTTCGGGCGGAGACTCGCGAAGAGGCTGAGCAGAAGATGCGTGCGCTTGAGTATTCCTGGGAGTGGCTGGACGACGGCTGCCTGAAAGCAACGACGCCGCGACTGCAGGCCGTGATGGAACTGCCCGATGGCCGCAAGACATTCTTCAATCAGTTGATCGCGGCCTTTCACGGCTGGAAGGACAGCCGCAACGATCCGACGAAGTCCGTGACTTTTGGCGATGGTACGCTGCTGAATCCGCAGGACGTTGAACGAGCGGCTCAGATCGCCGAAGAGTTGACGTTTGACGTTCCATGGCAGGCGGGCGACGTGGCTCTGGTCGACAACTATGTCGCGATGCATGGACGCCGAAGCTTCGAGGGGACTCGTGCCGTACTGGCCTCGCTGGTGGCGAGCTGAGTGACACCTGACCGCGAGGTCTGTTGATGCTGCTGGCTGATCAAACCGGTGGATTAACGATCGTCGATGGCGTTGTTGTGGGCCTTTATCTCGCGGCGATGCTGGCGATGGGGTTCGTCATTGCGCGACGGAATGCGTCGACCGATGACTTCTTTGTCGGCGGTCGTAACCTGCCTTCGTGGGCCGTTGGCATCAGCCTGATCGCGTCGTTGCTGTCGACGATTACTTATCTCGGAATGCCGGGCGAGATGTTTCGAACGGGGATCGGGTTTCTGACGCGACAGCTTGGTATTCCGATTGTCCTACTGATTGTCTGGTTCGTCTGGATCCCGTTCTTCATGCGGCTGAACCTGACGAGCGCGTACGAGTACCTCGAACGGCGTTTCAATTACGCGACCCGTGCGCTGGCGGCGATCTTCTGTATCTGTCTGCTGCTTGGCTGGATCGCCGTGGTTGTGTTGACGGCCAGTGGGGCGATGGTTGAGATCGCAAATCTGCGGCTCAACTGGTTCTTCAGCAGCGATCCGGCAGACGCGGATATGCACGCACTGATTCTGGGTGTGGGACTTTTTTCGATTGTCTACACCACGATGGGCGGATTGAGGGCTGTGGTCTGGACCGACGTCGTGCAGTTCTTTGTTCTGCTGACAGGAGCGGTCTTTACGATGGCCGCGGTCGCTGTTGAAACGAACACAGGGCTCGGCGACTGGCTTGAGTTCTCGCACGGTTACAAGCACGAGCAGGTCGAATGGTTTTCGTGGGACGTAGCGAACCGGTCGACGGTCTTTTCAATTTCGATCGGGATGCTGTTCTGGCACGCGTGTACTCACGGAGCGAATCAGGTAGCTCTGCAGCGGTACTTCGTGGTGAAGGATATCTGGGCGGCGCGGCGAAGTTTTCTGGTCAACGCGGTGTCGAGCATCGGGCTTGGGATTCTGCTGGCCGGCGTCGGGCTGTCGCTGATGTATTTCGTGTTGGGAAGTGATCCGGCGGGCGGCGAGATGCTGCAGACGCGGGCCGAACTGCTTCCGGATCTGGAGAACGCGCCGCCGGAAGATATCGCCGACCTGCAGGCCGCGCGGACGAATGCGCAGAAGAATGTGTTTCCTCAGTTCATTCGCCTGTATCTGCCGTCGGGATTACGCGGGCTGGTAGTTGCTGCGTTGTTCGCAGCGGCGATGTCAACGATCGATTCCGGGGCAAACTCGATTTCAACGATCGTCACCGTTGACTTCGTGCGTCCGCTGCGAGGAAGTCCGCTGACGAAGGCGGGCGAACTGCGACTCGCCCGGATGCTGACCGCTTCGATGGGGATCGTTGTCGTTGTTACGACGGTGGCTCTGTACCACATGTCGAAAGGGACGAACATCATCGACCTGTGCCAGCGAGGTTTTAACTGCTTCCTCGGGCCGTTGGGGGCTCTGTTCGTTCTGGCGATGTTTTCGCGGCGGGCGACACCTCGAACTGTGATTCCCGCGTTGCTGGTGGGTGAGGTTGCCGGGGTCGGTCTGAGTTACAGTAAAGAGGTGTCAACGCTGCTGTTTTCGATGTCCGAGCCGTACTCGTTTTCGACGCATCTGGTTGTGCCGTCGGCCTGGCTCGCGACGATGGTGACGTCCCTGGTGCTTTCCTCCGTCCTCCGTGAGGACGCCGAGGCCGGGAAGCAGCGATGGATGTGGCGACATGTGACTGGAGCGTCGTCGTCTGACCTGACGGAGAATGCTGGAACTGAGATTTCAGAAACGTAATGCAGAGAGTTCGTTGATGGCTGGGATTGGTAAGTTTGAGGTCGCTGGCAGGGCGTTCGCTGCGAAGTGCTGCTCTCTGAGTTGCCGTTGGCTCGTTGCGATGACGCTCGGGCTGAGTCTGCTTGCTGGCCTGGCCGGGCAGGTGCCGGCGGCTGAGTCGGTGAGCAGCAATGGGGATTCGCCGGAGGCCGGAGCACGCTGGTCTGCGTTGCGTCATCTGCCCGGCGATGCGTACTTCGTTGCTGGAGTTCGTCCGCGCGGCCTGCTGCAGGCAATTGAATTCGATGAGATTGACGGTCTGCTCTCTTCACTGGTTGAGTATTCCCTCGGGCGTCGTGTTGATGTTTCGCCTGCGGATGTCGAGCAGTTGGTTCTCGTGGGGACGTACGGCGGTGCGCGGCTCGGCGACTACAACCTGACGATGGTTGTTGAGTTGCAGTCGGCGAAGGCAGCGAACCGACTGATGGGTGCCCTGTTTGGCAGTGAGTTTCACGATGAGTCTGTCGAACGGAATTCGCTGAAGGCGCTTGTGACAGTGCGGCAACTGGCGGGAGTGCTGTTGCGCGATCGCACCGTGCTGCTGGGGCCGCCAACGCTCCTGCAGAACTGGCGTTTCCTGGCTGATGCGGTCTCGCAACCGGATGATGGAAACGTCTGGCCGGTCAAGTCGTCGACGGCGGATCAGGCACACGCGTTTGCGGTCTTCGACGTTGAGCGTCTGCGGCGCTTTGCTCCGCGATTCGACGACTGGATGCTCAATGAGAATCCGTGGTTGGCTGCCGCCTCGCCTGTGCTGCGGGACGCGACTCGGCTGGAGTTCGTCTGCAGCGGGACCGATGGTCTGAACGCAACGGCAACCGCCTGGGCCAGCCAGGAAGCTCTGGCGGATATCGACGGAACTTTTCGAGCTGGAGCGGCGATCCTGAGGAATGTGCTGCGCGAGACGCAACCTCGACTTCCTGAGTGGGGGCGTGATGCGGCGGGGCCAATGCTGGCTCTGTTGCGCAACTCGTTGAAGCAGCCAGAGACCGAGGTCGACGGTGATTCGGGTTCCGTGCGGCTGACGGTGAAAGCGAGCCGGAATGACATTCGATCGCTGCGTGCCGTGCTGCTCCCTCTGGCTGAAACATTTCAGGTTTCAGCGCGACGGGCTTTGCGGTCGCGGAATCTGCAGCGGATCACGATGGCGGCAATCGACTATTACGAAGACCACAAACATCTTCCGCTGCCGATTGCCACGGACAGGGATTCCGGCGCGTCTCGCAGCTGGCGAGTCACTCTGCTGCCGTACCTGGGCGAGCAGAATCTGTTTGACCGGTATCGACAGAATGAGCCGTGGAACAGCACGGCCAACCAGCAGGTGCTGCGGCAGATGCCCGACGTTTATCGGCATGTTGACGACAGCCCGACGTCGTACCGCTCCGCGTACTTTGGGTTCGTGGGGCCTGAAACTGCGTTTGGTGATGGCGGCGAGCCGGTCCGGTTGCGGGACATCCGCGATGGGATCTCCAATACGATTCTGGTTGCGGAATCGCGGCAAGGGGTTCCGTGGACGATGCCATCCGATATCAAGGTCGTGCCTGGCCGACCGTTGCCTTCGATTGGCGGTTTCGATCCGGTCGGCGCCCTGGTTGGGCGTGTGGATACGCAGGTGAGCTTTCTGCCGAACTCGCTGGCCGAGGAGACTCTCCGCGCTTTCGTCACGCGTGCAGGACGCGAGAGGATTTCGCTTCCGTGATGAACTGCTGAATCCGTCCTTCGCGTATGTCGACGGTGCATTTCAGGGCTAGCTCGAACCAGTGGTTGATGTCGAGTGTCTCGCGGGCATGGCTACTTCCATGCAGAGACAACTTGATGATCAGCAGCGGTTGCTGCAGGCTGCCGGTCGGCTGACGGGACGCGAGATGTGCTCCATATCGCTGACCTGGCGGCTTGAAGAACTGCTCCGTCCGCACATGACGCTGCGCGAACGACGCGGGTTGTCGGGGCTTTCGCCTCAGTTGCTGCTAAGCACTGACCGGTCCGGGCTGTATACGGAGTTCGGCTTTGAGTGCTTCGAGCTTCAGACGCCCGACCGGATCGTGCCGCTGGTGCAGGTCTTCGGTCCGGAGTTCGGCGATTCGGACCTGCATCGATTCTGGGCGGTTCCACAGGCGGACATGCGGCTGGTTTATCGTTTCGGACGCCGCCTGCAGCGGACGCGCGAGCGCGTCGATCCGCCGATCATGCCGGATGACGATCGTGAGCGGCTGTGGCAGAACACGGTTGGCTTTTTGCGACGGGGGCAGGAACTGCTCCGCGAGTTCAACATTCCCTGCAAACGTGGCGTGCTGTTGCTTGGCGAGCCGGGTAACGGGAAGACAACCGCCTGTCGCTGGCTGCGTGTGGAATGTGAACGCCGAGGGCTGGAATGGAGAACCGTCAGCCCGCAGCGGTTTCAATCGGCGATGGAAGAGAAGGAGATCGGTAGGCTGTTTGCTCTCGACGAGCCGGGCGTCATTCACTTCGACGACTTCGACCGGGCGTTGTGGTCGCGTGGGAATGACGGTGCAGACTTCAGTCTGGCGACGTTTCTGACGGAGCTGGATGGAATCGAGCCGCGTGACGGGGTGGCTTATGTCTTCACGTCAAACGCCCGACCGAAAGATCTCGATGCCGCGTTTCGTCGACCGGGCCGGATCGATTTGATTCTCGAGTTCAACCGACCAGACGCAGACGCTCGCAGGCAGTTCATCGAGACTCGTTGGCATGGCGAGTTGCGGGCGGCGGTTGATGTTGACGAGATGGTCGCGACGACTGATGGCCTGAGTTTTGCCGAACTGGAAGAACTGCGGAAGCTGCTCGTTTTCCACTTTATAGATCATGGCGAGTGGGCCTGGCGGTCGTGCTGGCAAAGCTTTACTGCCAACCGACCGAAGTGTCGGCAGACGGGGGCACTCGGCTTTCATCAGCCGTCGCAGACGACGGCTCCCTGCGTTGTCGCGAAGTCGCCGCTGGCTGAGTGATGTGACGAATCGTCGCCGTCCGGTTTTCAGGCGGTGCAAGGCAGAAGTGGCCGGCTGATTCGGTCTATTGGCAGTGTGCGATCGAGGCTATCGTTCCGCCGCTCTGTGCCGGAGTGCAGGGCAGTGGAACCAGTCTGGCCACGAGGCGACTCACTGCATGGGTGATTTGAATCTCCATATCGCGAGCACGATGGGGATCCTGCTGGGCGTTTCGCTGCTGGCTGGGACGTTGGCCGAGTACCTGCGTCTGCCCAAAGTGACGGCCTTCCTGCTGGTTGGCCTGGTGCTGGGGCCCAGTGTGCTGGAGTGGGTGTCGGAAGAGCATGTCCACTCGTTCGACGCAATGCTCAAGCTGGCGATGGCTCTCGTGCTGTTCGGGTTGGGCTGCCAGTTTCCCGTACGGCGTATTCTGCAGATCGTGCCTCGTGCGCTGGCGCTGTCGATCGGTGAACTGGCCGGAACGCTGATTATCGTGACGCTGGGGTTGTGGTTCTGCGGAATCGGGGGCCGGCAGTCGCTGCTGCTTGGCTGCCTGGCACTCGCGACAGCGCCGGCAACGACGATTCTCGTGCTGAAGGAACTGCGCTCCGACGGGCAGGTGACTGACTTGGCGGGCATTCTGGTCGCGCTGAACAATCTGGCGGCAATTGTGTTCTTTGACGTCGCGTTCCTTGCGATGCAGTGGCTGGGAGACGGACCGCCGGGTGACCTGTCGGGTCAGATTTGCGAGCTGGGGGTGAGTTTCGGCGGGGCGATCCTCGCCGGATTTCTCGGTGGCCTGGTCGTCAGTTTTGGCTGTGGGTTGATGCATCGCCGTCGCTGGCTGGCTCTGCTGGTTGCGTCGACGACGTTTGTGCTGGGACTTTGCGAGTCCATGACGCTGCCGTACATGTTGACGTTCCTGGTGATGGGATTCACCGTTGCCAATTCGTCGGACGTGGTGAATCAGATTGCCGAGGAACTGAATCAGCTGGGTGGGTTGTTGTCGGTTTTGTTCTTTGCCGTGCATGGAGCGGAGCTGGATCTGAACGCGTTTGTCAGTGCCGGAGTGATCGGTGTCGCATACATCGTGTTCCGGTCGGTAGGCAAAGTGACCGGCGTTTATGCCGCGGCAAAGTTGACTCGCCAGCATGACGAGGTGCGACTGTGGCTGGGGCCAGCGTTGCTGGCTCAGGCTGGGGCGGCGATCGCTCTGGCGAATATTGCCGTGACGCGTGCTCCGGAAATCGGCGAGCCCGTCCAGGTGATCATTCTGGGGTCCGTCGTCGTCTTCGAGATTATCGGGCCGCTATTGATCCGCCATTCGATGCTGAAGTCTGGTGAAGTGCCGATTGCGTCGGCGATTCATCACACGGAAAGCACGCCGCTCGAAGAAGCTCATGAACTTTGGGACTACGTTCGTGCGTCGGTTGGCTGGGCCTTTGGGGCACGGGCGACGGCCTCTGACCTGGCGATCGAGCCGCTGATTCGGCGAGGGATGCTGGGAATTCGACAGTCGGCGAGTTTCAATCGAGTGCTCGATTACATTGAGCACAGCCACGAAGAGACGTACCCGGTTGTTAACGACAAGCAGGAAGTGGTCGGTTTGATTCGCTATCCACTGCTGAGCAACGTGATGTTCGATCCCGGTGTGACCGAGTTGGTCTGCGCCGAGGATCTGGCGACTCCCGTCGAAGCCGTGATGCACACGGATGAGACCGTGACACGGGCTGCCGAACTATTTAACCGGATTCAGGACGACTGCATTCCTGTTGTGGAGCGGGAAGAGCCGCAGGCGCTGGTCGGGATTGTTCGGCGCAGTGATGTCATGCGAGTCCTGATTCGGCGGCATGGTCGCGCTGGTTAGCCCACATATCAAGAGAGCCGCCCGCCTTGGTTATCATGGCTTCTACACTCAGGTTTTTGGTATGCTTCGCCTTTTGGT
>JAPOLP010000495.1 GCA_029977045.1 Planctomycetota bacterium | reverse complement strand
CCAGAGCGTTCATTACGGCGAGTGCGTCGCGGTGCTCGCGACCGACTTTAGCGAAATAAAAGTCGCGTGCTGACTCGAGCAGTGGAATGGCTTCGCGAGGAAGACCGAGCGCTAAGTAAGTCATCCCAAGCGTGACCTGCAGTTTCGCCCGTTGCCTGGGCTGGTTGACGAGTTCGGATTCCAGTTTCTTAGCTGCATTGTCGAGCAGTTCGACCACTTTGATCGAGCGACCGTCACGTGTTGGATCTGGACTCTGTAATACATTCGTCAGAAACTCGGAGAGCTGCTCGGCTTCCTTGCGGGCCAGTTCTTTCGCGTCACGCTCCGCTTCGACTTCTCTGAGTGTTTCAGCCGCCTTCTGCTCGGCTGCAGTTGCGCGGTCCGCCTCATCGCGTGCTCGTGCGGCACTCTCCATCGCCTTTTGTTTGGCCTCGCTTTCGGCCTGGCGTGCGATGATGGCGTCCTTCTTTTCGGCCAGAGCCCAGAACATGCCGCCCGTCGTGCCGGCCACACCCAACAGCAGAGTGACGGCGATAGTCGTAGCGGCGATGACACCTGCGCGGTTCCGTCGAATGAATTTCCGCACGCGGTAGCTGACGGACGGAGGACTGGCGCTGACCGGTTCGTCACACAGATGCCGCCGGATGTCTTCCGCCAGTCCGTTCGCTGTCTCATACCGGCGACTGCGTTCCTTCTCCAATGCCTTCATCACGACCCAGTCCAGATCGCCCATCAGGCTCCGCGTCAGTTGCGCTGGGTCGATGCTGCGCTGTGCCGCGACACTTGGCAGGCTGTCACTGCCGCTAAGTCTCATACTCGGTTTCGGTGGCTCGACCTCCTTGATCAGCCGCAGAACTTCGTTGTACGCCGCTTCCCTCATCTGCGCCTTTTCCAGCGGAGTGGTGCCAGTCAGCAGTTCGTACAGGATGACACCCAGCGCGTAGACGTCGGTCCGCGTGTCGATGTCGAGGTTGTTCAGTTCCGCCTGCTCGGGGCTCATGTAGAGCGGCGTGCCGACCATCATTCCGTGAGCCGTGTAGAGCGAATGTTCGGTCAGCGACTGGTGCATTGCCTTCGCCAGACCAAAGTCGATGACCTTGGGCACCGGTTTGCCGTCGTACAGACAAACAAGGATGTTCGATGGCTTCAGGTCGCGGTGGATGATGCCCTTCTGATGTGCGTGCTGCACCGCCTGGCAGATCGGCACGAACAGCTCCAGCCGCTCGCGAACGGACAGTCGGGCGTGGTCGCAGTACTCGGTCAGCGGCACGCCTTTGACGTACTCCATCGCGAAATACGGGCGTTCCTGCTCGGTCATGCCGCCGTCGAGCACGCGGGCGATGTTGGGGTGATCCATCATCGCCAGCGCCTGTCGCTCGGCCTCGAACCGGGCCAGCACCTGCCTGGAATCCATCCCCGCCCTGATCAGCTTGATGGCGACCTTGCGTTTGATCGGCTGCGACTGGCTGGCCACCCAGACGGACCCCATTCCGCCTTCGCCGATCTGTTCGAGCAGCTTGTAGGGACCGATCGAGGTGCCGGGACGCGGGCTCGCGGACGCGGTCGTCTTCGGGAAGTCGTCGACGTCAGGCTCTTCCACATCCTTGATGACCGTCTCATTCATGTGTGACGGTGCCAGGAAGTTGCCTGCCTGCTCGTGAGCGTCTAGCAGCTTCTGCACGCGCTGCCGCAGTTCGTCGTCATCGTCGCAGGCATCGTTCAGAAACCTGGCGATCTGGTCGGGCTGCTGGTCAAATGCCTGCAGAAACAGCTCACGGGCTCGGGTTTCGATGTCAGACATGGCCGGATCCTCTTATTGGCACGCGTCCAATACCAATGCCCCGTCTGGCCCGCAATTGCACCGCAAAATCTGTCGATTTCTGGAAAATGTCCGAGACGTTGTAGCCGCGTTCGTGCCGATCGCGGCTACAAGAAGAGCGATATCAGGAATCCTGCAGGCGATCGAAGAGCCACGCTCGGGCGAATGACCACAGGCGATCGCCCTGTCGTCGTGTCAGTCCCAGGCTGGCCGAGGCGTCCTGAAGGCTCAGTCCGGCAAAGAACTTCAGTTTAATCAGCTCTGCGGAGACCGGATCCTGTTGCTGCAACAATTCGATCGCCTCGTCCAGATCGATCAGAACATCCGGCGGGGTTTCGAGAGCGACCGTAACAGACGACAGATCGATGCGCTGACGATTACCGCCACGTTTGAGCCTCGCCTTGTCACGGGCCCGATTCAGCAGCACGCGCCGCATGGCCTCAGCGGCTGCAGCAAAGAAGTGGCCGCGGTTCTCCCAGCTCTGCTCGTCCTCGCCGCCCACCAGCCGCAGGTACGCTTCGTGAACGAGCGCCGTCGCCGTCAACGTCTGCCCTGGTTGCTCCTGCACCAGTCGGGTTCCAGCCAGCTTGCGGAGTTCCTCGTACACCAGCGGCAGCAGTTCCGCAGCGGCCCTCTGATCGCCGCCTACGATGGCTGACAGGATTCGGGAAACGTCACTCATTCAGACAACCATGGCTGCGTGCGATTGGGCGGTGCGATCATTCTGCCTCCCGTACAGCAGAAAATCGCTGCGAGAGGCTGACGTAACGTCTTCCGTCGTATTCGACGATCAACTCCGGCCCCCATTTGAGAATCTGCTGCCGCTGGCTGTTCGCGGGTTGCGTACTGTCGTCGAATGACTCGAACTCCCTGACTCCCGTGACGAGCCGACTCGATTGCAGGACGCCGTGTTCGACCCGCCAGTCAAAGCGATGGGGTGCGACGAAGTCAGCGTACCGGTACGAGGTACGGTAGCGAAGAATCTCTTCCCAGTTGAGCAGGACGTGCGTGATGCCGTGCTCGGCGAGCGGCCTGATGCGTCAGTCGTTGAAAGCCTTTATTCCGCCAATCATGACAGAGACCTGCCGCTGGTGATCGCGACGGTCATCATCCACTCCCCAGACGGAAGACGCTTCGGGGGGAAGTTGTTCATGGAGTCGTCAAGCACCGTGCCGTGAGGCACCCAGTTCGTACCGTTCCAGCGAAACGCTTCGAGGCTGAGGCCGAGCCCGGCATATCCCGGGGCGTTGAAATGGCTGGCGAGGGCGAGGAGTTCGCCGTCGCGTTTCCACAAACCGCGGGCGATCCAGCCGTAGCCGTTGATCCGCGGCGGACCAGTCAGGTCGGCGGGCTTGCTCCAGTGCAAACCGTCCGTGCTCGTGGAAAAGGAGTTACGCGTTCCGGGTCGGTCATGGCCGGGCACGATGTTGCGGTGCTGCTCGGGAGTGGCACCGGGCTTCGGCAGTCCCGGACCATCACTCCACATCGCCCAGAATCGCCCGTCATTGTGAGCCAGATACGCGTGCTGATGGACGCGCGTGCCAGCCTGGTCGCGGACGTCGCTGATGATGACGTGCTCGGCTGGGACGCGCGGCAGCTTCTCATAGTCAATCTGATGCGGATCTTTCGGCAGCCAGTCGCCAGCGAGCATGACCGCTTTTGCCGCGTTCTGGATTGACGGCGCATCCTCTGCCTGAAGCGTCGTCAGCGTCGAAATCAGCAGGGCAACCAGACAGGCAAAGATGTGTCTCATGTCGCCAGGGAGCCGTCTGATCTGCACTGTCTGGTTCGCGGAATGATTCATGGGACTGGAGTCTTCGCAGGTGTCGGCGTCTGACGATTTCATGGATTGAGCTGCAGCCGTTTCGGATCGAGAACCACATGCCGGATCCTTTTTGCCGCTTCCAGGTGTAGGCGATGTGGACGAGGCCGTCGCGCAACTGGATGACGGTGGGATAAGAGTACTCGCCAGCGGCACGCTCCAGCGTGGCCACCGGATGCCAGCTTCGACCGTCGTCTGACAGGGCGAAATTGAGCATGTTGCGGCTGGCCGGAAATTCGCCGCCCTTCACCGTGTGGTTGTAAACGAGCATCTGCCGTCCATCGGACAGAGTTACGGAGTCCGACCGATGGACTCGAAAACGAGCAGGCGGATCCCAGACCTGCAAAGTGTCGCGTCGCATCCCGGTCAGCAGCGAGGCCCGCGACGGAGCACATTGAGCATTCGTGAACAGCACGCCGCGAGCGGCCAGGCGATCGATGTTTGGCGTTTGAAACCGGCCTGCGTAACCACGCAGGCAGTTCACCCAGTCCGTCATGTCGTCGACACAGAAGGAACAGAACATTCGGTCGCGAGACACTCTCTGCCGTCGCATCTGAAGGCAGCAGCCAGGTGGCCCATACGGCTGCCACGGCGAGGGTCTGTCGGATCGCAGTCTTCATGAGCCCCGGAATGCAAGCCACAAGCTGGGTGATCTGCATCTGACAACGCAGATGAAATCCAGCGGGAGACGAAAGCAGATACCTCTGACTGCTCGTCGGGTCGTCACATGTCAGAGCTAATGCTCAAGCGTTTCTGCGTCGGCACGTTCCAGGAGCGTCTGCAGATCGGCAACCACTCGGAACCCGATGCTGGAAGCACGGAAGGTATTGCCAGCAGAGTACTGCGGGCTCCAGCCAAAACGATTACCGTCTTTGCTGACCGATCTTCGGGCCAGGATCCGATGGCGCAAAAAGACTTCGTCTCCGGTCCATTCGGCGAACAGCAATGCTGGAGTCTGCAACCCGAGAAGATGGTCGGCGTGAGCATCAAAGTTTGAGTAAGCCAAAGGCAGGTCGCTGATCAATACGTCAGGCGAATCCGATGGCAGGATCGTGACTCCTAATTGAACTGCTGCCGCCCACTCGCGAGCGGTTGGCAGACGATATTGACGCCCCTCGTACTCGCTCAGCCAGATGCAGAACTCCCAGGCATCGTGAAAGCTGATCTGCGTGACAGGTTCTCCTTGCTTGTCCGGATCGATGGCGTCCCCGTCCAGGGGGTTCTGCCATTTCAGATTCGGATCAAACACGAACTCTTCCCCAACGATCTTCCAGCCGCCAGGTCCGGCGGGCGCGTCAGATTCGTGGGTCGCCTGAGCGGAGCGTGGAAGTTTCGGTAATGCGGTGCCGCGTTCCGCATCGGTTACGTAGCCCGTCGCATCGACAAAAGCCCTAAATTGTCCGACGGTTACTTCCGTTTTGGACATGAAAAAAGGTTTGGAAATCTCAACCGTATGTTGAGGGTATTCATCGAGAAACTCGGAGGGGGCACGTCCATAT
>JAPOLP010000323.1 GCA_029977045.1 Planctomycetota bacterium | reverse complement strand
GCCTGGCGAGAGGACTTCAAACTCCACGACGCGGTTTTCCTGACTCTCAACAAGGAACAGCTTCGCACCGTCTGCTGAGAGCGCGACGCCCTGCGGATAGGCGAGGTGCTGGCTGACGAGGTTGACCTCGCCGTCTGCCGCCACGTAGTGCAGACGGCCTGTCGGAGCGGTGATGCGGGCGTATCCCGGATCAGAGAAGTAGACGCCGCCTTTAGTGTCGACGGCGACAAAACTCGGAGCACGCAGGAAGTGACCGTCGCTACGTTGCGCGAGGAACTCAATCGGGCTGCCCGTCTTGTCGACCCGCAGCAGGCTTCGCTGACGGGCGTCGCACACGGCGAACGAACCGTCAGGCAGAGCAGCGAATCCGCGAGGCGACTCGATCACAGCGAAGTCCTGCCGGCTGCCGGTCGGAGAAATTCGCGACAGCCCTTCCTCGCTGGTGACGAGCAGGTTGCCGTGCTGATCGAATGCGATTCCGGAGACTTCGGAGTCCAGCGTCGCGATCGTCTCCACGTGATCGAAAACATCGGCGCTGATCACTGACCGTGCTTCTCTCCCGGTGCTCGCGGACGACGCGGGCGTCACCGGCATCGGATCAGGCAATGAGATCCCCAAAGGCATCGGTCGTGCAGACCGACTGCGTTCGGCATCCGTCCCAGCCGTCGATGTGGCTTCAGGACGAGGCGTTGTTCGGACAACCACTTTCCTGGCGGAATCAGCTTCCGGGAACAGCGGTCGAATGCGGGCACTCTCCGGCCCCGGCGTCACTTCCGGTTGAGTTTCCTCGACTGACGTTTCAGTCGGTACCACGGCAGACGGAGTCACCTCAGCTGGCTCCGCTGCTGCCGGTTCAATCGTGCGAGGAATAACTGGCGTCAGATCCGTTTCTCCAGAGAGACCGGGAATCGCACTCTCGCCTGCCGCAGACGGCAGCTCATCCGGAAGTGCGGTCGCTTCTGGAAGAACTGCCGTCGCTGACACTGGAGTTTCGGGCATCGGGAGTTCGGCCGGAGCCACCGACACAGAAACTGCTGGCTCTTCGGTCACACTCGAAGTCGCGGGCTTTGTGACGTCGGACGCAGGCACTGGCTCGGCGGCTTGCTCTGAAACAACCGGAGTTTCAGTTATGTCAATCGCAGCAGAGTCAACTGCGGTGGCCGGAGCGGGAGCGACGTCGTCGACGACAAATGTCTCCGGCTTTTTCGCCTTGCGTCCACGTGGCTTCGCGACCTCATCGTCCATATCCGCAGCAGGAGCCGGGGCAGGGGAGTCCGATCCGAACAGAGCCTCGGGACCCGGCACTTCGACCGTCGTTTCCTCAGTTGTCTCTTCGTAAGGAACAGCTGGTTTCGACTTCGTCCGGGCAACGGTCGGAGCTGGCTCGGGCTCGGCAATCGTCGGGGTCGTCCATTGCGACGACGAATCCACACTCGTGGCGTAATCGCGAGTCGACTGGCAGCCAGCCACTCCGGCCAGCAGCAGCGTCCCAAACAGAGAGACTCGGGACGACGAATTCAACAGCCAGCGTCTGAGTTGCACCATGACCCTATGCCCTTGCACTTTCCTTCGGAACCCGCGGTCGTGAGAGCTGTCGACGTCGATCAGACCGGGACAACGAACTCACGTGGCCACGCAGCAGCACGGCCTGACCACAGAATTCGGCTTCCGTCAAACGCGAAATCTTCTGGAAGCAAGGTTCGTCGCTGTCGGGAGTCCATCCGCCGCACGTTCTGCCGCAAACACCGAGACGTCTCAGGATGCGAATCACTCCTGCCGCGCCTGCTGAATGGCGTCTGCGTTCCGTGCGGGTTGCTCCGTTACTAAGCCGGACAACGCCTGCGTGACTTTCCCGGACCGGTGATGCGGGTCCGTATGATTGTTTGCTTCACGTAGCCGTCAGGTGCGCTACAGCTCACCGTGCCCGCACGAAACGAACACGACAACGGTGCAGAACACTCGTTGTCACCATGCCTGACCTGCAGAGTTTCACTGTCCCGCAGATCGAGCCCGTCGCAGAGCTGCGTGCCGACGAGTCGACGTACTCGACTGGCGGACCTTCCCGATTAGCTCGACCGCAAGGACCGCCTGCCACAGAGCAGGGTCCGTTCACGACGCGCCGTCTCGCCGGTATTCTCAACGCACCAGATCGCGACATCACCGGGGCAACGACATCTGCATCGATGCTCTTTCGTTACAGTCACTGGAATGGCCATGTTGCAACGACTGCTGACTCTGCTGTGCATGACAGCTTCGGTGGTCGCCTTGCATCCGGCACTGACGGCTGCAACTGACGGCGAGCGAGTCGACTTCGTCCGTGACGTCCTGCCAATCCTCAGCCGAAGTTGTTTCCGCTGCCACGAAGGCCGCGAGGCCGAATCCGAAGTGCGGCTTGATCAGCGATCAGTCCTGCTGGGTGAACGAGGCAACCCGCCGCTCGTCGTCTCCGGAGACAGCCAGCGCAGCCGGCTCTGGCAGGTCGTCGCCGATCAGGACCCCGAAATCGCGATGCCGCCTGAAGGACCGCGACTGTCCGCTGCCGAGTTGCAGACTCTGCGACGCTGGATCGACCAGGGAGTCGCCTGGGACGAGCGTCGGCTGCCCGAGGATCGCGACTCGCTTCACTGGTCGTTCCAGCCGGTCCGGCGGCCAGACGTTCCGGCCAACTCCGAGTTGCCCGGCTCCGACTGGAGTGAGAACGCGATCGACCAGTTCATCGCGCAGCACCAGTTGAAGCAGAAGCTGCTCCCAGCCGAGCAGGCGGACCGGCGCACGCTGATCCGGCGTCTGTCACTGACGCTGCTCGGTCTGCCACTGAGTGCCGACGATGTTCGCGACTTCTGTGCCGACGAACGACCTGACGCGTGGCCGAGGCTCGTCGATCACATGCTCGCGTCACCGCTGTACGGAGAACGCTGGGCGAGGCACTGGCTCGATGTCGCTCGCTGGGCCGAGTCCGAAGGTTACGAGAGCAATCACCCGCGAGCGTCCGCCTGGCGGTATCGCGATTACGTTGTTGAGAGTTTCAATCAGGATCGCCCGTTTGACGACTTCATCCGACAGCAGATCGCCGGGGATGAGATCGCCGAGTACTCCGACGACAACCTCATCGCGACGGGCTTTCTCGCGGCGGCGCGAATCAGCTCGAACGAAGAAGACAAGTGGCTGCAGCGGAACGACGTCAACGTTGACATCGTCAATGCCGTCGGCAACGCGTTCCTCGGCCTGACGATCCAGTGTGCCCAGTGCCACGACCACAAATTCGACCCGCTGACCAGCCGCGACTTTTACAGCCTGCAGGCGTTCTTCATCCGCGGCCAGCCCACTCCAGTGCGATTGCCATCGGCCGGTGAAGCAAGCGGAACCAATTCAGCTGAGGCAGATCGGTTCCGCACGCTGCTGCAGCGACGCCGCGAGATCTTCAGTAACGCCCGGCAGAGCTTGTTCGCTGAAAAGCTCGAAAGCTTTTCCGAAGCGGAGCGTCGCGCGGCCTCGACTCCGATTGCCGAAAGGACTCCCGAGCAGGAGCTGCTGGCTCGCCGCGTCGAAGTGCAGATTCAAGTTTCGAACCGGCTCGTCGTGGAAGCAATCACGGGCGACGACCGGAAGGAGTACGATCGAATCGGCAAGGAACTGAAGGAACTCGAATCGCAGTTTCAGCGGACATTCGCGTTCTACTCGCCCGTCGGCAGCCCTCATCGGTTCGACGTTCTCGACGCTTTGGGGTTTTATCCGTTGCCGTTCGACCGGGACATCTTCGAGCAGACTCGGCCCTACGTCATGCCGCGCGGCGACGTGCATCAGATTGGCGACTTTGTCACGCCCGACTGGCCAGCGCTGCTTGATCCGCGAAGAGCTGGCTCAAATTCAGATCGTGCGGAAACAGTTAATCGTCAGGCCGGGGAGCGGTCGCGGCTGCAACTCGCCGACTGGCTGACCGGTCGGTCGAACCCGCTGGTCGCTCGGGTCTGGGTGAATCGAATCTGGGCCTGGCACTTCGGACGCGGACTCGTCGAAACCGTCGACGACTTCGGTGTGCGTGGCACTCGCCCGAGCCATCCGGAGTTGCTGGACTGGCTGGCGAGCGAGCTGATCGACAGCGGCTGGAGTACGAAGCACATTCAGCGTCTGATTCTGACATCCGCCACCTGGCAACAGTCGAGCAACGCCTCGGCGGAAGTTCTCGCCGCCGATCCCGCGAATACCTGGCTCACTCGCTGGAACACGCGACGGCTCGAAGCGGAGGTCGTCCGGGACGCTCTGCTGGTCTGGAGCGGCGAACTCAACGAGCAGATTGGCGGCCCGTCCGTCGACGTCGACGACCGAGAAGCCAGCACGCGACGCAGTCTGTACCTGTTTCAGAAACGAGGCCGTCCCGCCGAGATGCAAGGGTTGTTCGACGGCCCGAACGAATGTTCGGCCAGCGTCGGACAACGCCAGGTCTCGACATCGCCGCTGCAGTCGCTGTACCTGCTGAATCACGAGTTCTGTCTGCAGCGTGCCCGGTCGCTGGCGTCTGAGCTTCATTCGTCGGGCAAGGCAAGCGACGAACTGGTCGCCGCTGCATGGCAGCGAGTTCTGCAACGATCTCCAACCGAAGCCGAGCGGCAGTTCGCGATCCGGTTGCTGCAGTCAGTCGCCGCAGCTTCTGACGCGACTCAGATCGCTGACGACGGAGCAGGGCAGGGGAGTGGCGAGTCGCCCGCTGAGCCGCTCTCACCGCTCGCGTTTCTCTGTCAGTCGCTTATGAATCTCAACGAGGCCGCTTACCTTGAATAGCCAGCCACGAGATATGACGCGTCGCGAGATACTGCAGCGGATGCCGCTCGGTTTTGGATCGCTGGCGCTGGCCAGTCTGCTCCAGCAGGACGGTGTGCTGCAGGCCGCTTCCTCAGCCAGCGGAGAGCAACCAGCTCAACACTTCAGATCGAACGTCCGCAGCATTGTCTTCTTCTTTAATGGCGGAGGACCAAGCCAGGTCGATACGTTCGATCCAAAACCGCTGCTCGGGAAGTTGGACGGCGAGCGCGTGCCGGATTCGATCGCCAGAGACATTCCCCGCATCGCCCGGGCACCGCTGATCAATCTGCTCCCCAGCTACTGGAAGTTCCGACGGTACGGCGAGAGCGGCATCGAAGTCTCGGACCTGTATCCGAACCTGGCCAGCCGGCACATCGACGACCTGTGCGTCATTCGCAGTATGCGGCACGAATCGCCGATTCACGCGCCGGCCGAGTACCTCACGCTGACCGGAACGCTGGTCGGAGACCGCCCGAGCCTCGGAGCCTGGCTGACGTACGGACTCGGCAGCGAGACGCATAACCTGCCAGCGTTCGTCCTGTTTAAAACGGGATCGACGCTGCGACCGCCGGGGTTCGGATCGGGATTTCTGCCGGCCCGGTATCAGGGAATCCTCGTCGACATCGAACGCGGCGTGCCGAACATCGAGTTGCCGCCCAGCGTGACCAGGGGACAGCGGCAGGCTCAGCTGAAGTTCCTCTCGCAACTGAACCGGCTGCATCAGCAGCAACTGCCTGAGAACTCAGAACTCGAAGCCCGCATCCGGTCGTACGAGCTGACGTATCAGATGCAGGCCGCCGCTCCAGAAGCGTTTGATCTGAGTGCCGAAACCCGCGAGACGCACGACCTGTACGGCGTCGGCGGCGACTTCACCGACGAGTATGCCCGCATCCTGCTGCAGACGCGCCGGCTGATCGAACGCGGCGTCCGTTTCATCATGGTTCGCAGCGGCCAGTGGGACTTTCACAGCGAGATCAGGACAAAGCATGCTGAGAAATCGCTGGCGACGGATCAGCCACTTGCCGCTCTGCTGACCGACCTGAAACGCCGCGGCCTGCTCGACGAAACGCTGATCGTCTGGGGCGGCGAGTTTGGCCGCACTCCGGCAGCTCAGGGTTCTGGCGACATGGTCGGACGCGATCACTCTCCATCCGGCTACTCGATGTGGCTCGCCGGTGGTGGAGTGCAGGGCGGCCAGGTCATCGGGGCCACCGACCCGGTCGGCTACGCCGCGATCGAACGCCCCGTTCACCCGAACGATCTGCACGCGACCATTCTGCACGCCCTCGGCCTCGACCAGCACCGCCTCTATTACGAACGCCACAACCGCCGCGAGATCGTCACCGTCAACGGCGGAGAAGTCGTCCAGGAAGTGTTTGGCCGGTCATGACATGCCGCATCCGACCGCGACTTTGCACCAAAGCGAGTTTTTCCCCGGTCTCAAGCTCGTCGGATTTGTCTGAGCCGCAACAATTCGCCACTCAGTTCTCTCCCGACCCACTGGTCCCATGATTTCACGAAGGAATCTGATGTCTGACTATCCGGAAAAGACGTGCTCGATCGACCGACTGTTGACTCACGAGAAGCTCATTGAAGCGGCGGTTGCTGGCCGGAAGACCGAACAGCGGCGTGCCGGCGTTTATGCGTACCCCGGCGAATCGTTTGAAGTGGGAGGACAAACGTTCGTCGTCAAAGGCCTGCATCAGGAGCGGAACGGGGCCAGAACCGCGGCAAACGCCCAGCCGGAAGGCAACCCAAGCTC
>JAPOLP010000112.1 GCA_029977045.1 Planctomycetota bacterium | reverse complement strand
GGCGCAGACTCCGCCCTGCGGAATCGTTTCGAGCAGAGCCCGGCGAAAGTCGCGTTTTTCACGGCTGAATGGGCGAGTGAGTGATTTCAGCAAAGACATGTCGACATCCCTGTCACTTGAGGAAGCAGGTTGGAATCAGAACCATGTGACTCGTGTCAGATGCTGCCGGGTTCAAAACGGAGGTTGCGAATATTGCGATGAGCAAATGTCGTTCGCAGTACCAGTTGGCGTCCACGGGTCGTGGAAAGTCGTGAGCCTTGGTCTTTGGGTGCAGTTGTGCGAATACGAACAGATGTTCCGAAGAATGATGAATTTGCGATTTCAGCGAAAGCCCGGTTCTCGAGTCCTGCTATTGGTGCGCGAGGCGTCTTTTTCAACTTCGAAGGCCGCGCCGACCGCCGCGTATCCGCAAACGGAACGCCAGCATCGTGTCGTTTCCGGAAACTTTGATTCTCGGGACATTGAGCGGGGCTGAGTACGGCCAGGCTGCGATGCCGGGTTCCGTCGTGACTGCTCCGCTGAACCCGCACTCGCCGACCATCGCAGCGTGCTCGGGCCGGTAGATTCCGAACGGGTAGGCGAACGTCGGCGGTTGCGTCTGAAAACGTTCGGCGAAGGCGTCGTGAGCCTCGCTGATCTCGCGCCGGGCCTCTTTGTCGGACAGAGTCGCCAGATTCGCGTGCGTCTGCGTGTGGCCGCCGAGTTCCCAGCGACTGCTGGCGAGCATCTCCCGCACCTGGTTGTCGGTGAGTTTCGGCTCGGCAGCGAGTTCATCGTCGGCGTGGTGAGCCTTCTTCTTGCTCGACCAGCCCCCGCTGCGGTCTGTCACGAGATACAGCGTCGCTCGGGCATCGCACTCGGCGAGTACGGGATCGGCGTTGGTGAGATTGTCCTCGTAGCCGTCGTCGAAGGTCAGGCAGACGCATCGTTCGGGAAGCGAGTCACCGGAGAAGAGCTGGCTGGCGAAGACAAACGTAAATCCGTTTTCAGCGAGCCATCGAACCTGTCGGGAGAATGCCGCGGGTGTGACTCGCAGCTTGTTGAAACGCGTGCCGGGGCGGTGTTCGCGGACCATGTGGTACATGAGGACTCGCGGAAACCGCCAGTCGCGGGCGGGCCGCCACCAGGCGTACCTCAGGCTGATCCAGGCCGCCGTGCCCGCCGCTGCGCCGCCGAGGAGAGACTGCACTATCAAACTGCTCTCCGTCAGCGATCGGTTGAAGTCCAAGTCGTCAAAGCCGGGCGAAATCTATTGGTGCCTGCCAGGACCGGCAACGGCAGTCCGGCGTCGCGTGAGTGCATCCGCCTTGACGCTTTCGTCCGGGCAGACCTACAACGCGAGCGGCTGTCTTCCTGCCTCGCCATTGTGTGGATGCGACTCGCGGGCTGACGTTGAACGCGAAGGAACCGCGGCAGGATGCCCATCAGTAAGACGACTCCGGTGATCTGGCACGTGCTCGACGACCGAGCCGGCCACCGCAGCCAGGTGCTGGGGCTGACTGACGCCATCGCCCGCCGGTTGTCCGTCGACTGCCACGATGTCGTCGTCACGCCCGAGATTCGTGGCCATCGCTGCCTGTTTCCCCGAGCGATCCGCCAGCTTCGCGATCTGCCGCCGCCCGACCTGCTGATCGGAGCCGGCCATCGAACGCACGTGCCGCTGCTCTCGTTCCGGCACTACTTCGGAGGCCGGGCCGTCGTTCTGATGAAGCCGACGATCCCGCTGGCGGCATTCGACCTCGCGATCGTTTCATCGGTTGACAAAGTCGGTCGTCCGCGCGGCAACCTGTTGATCACTGAAGGCCCGCTGAACCGGATTCAGCCGTCGCAGACGCTCTCGGAGTCAAACGGGCTGATTCTGATCGGCGGCGAGTCCAGTCATTTCGAGTGGTCTGACCGGGGCGTCCTCGACCAGCTTGTGGCTATTTTGAATCGCGATGACGGAGTCCGCTGGACGCTGACGACGTCCCGCCGAACGCCGCCGTCGTTTCTGGATGCGTGGCGATCGAGCGGCCTGCCGGGCGAGATGATTCCGTGCGAGGAGACCCCCGCTGGCTGGGTGCCGCAGATGCTGCAGCAGTCGGGCCGCGTTTGGGTCACCTGCGAAAGCATGTCGATGATCTACGAAGCCCTGACCGCCGGAGCATCCGTCGGGTTGATCGAACTCCCCGAAAAGCGCCGCAGCCGCGTCGTCCAGAGCGCCGAGGGGCTCATCGAAAAGGGCATCGTGACAGCCTGGTCAGCCTGGCGTGACGGCAGGGAGCTGACTCCGCCCCCGAGTCCACTCTGCGAAGCAGACCGCTGCGCCGACGAATTGATCCATCGGTTTCTTGCCGAAGCCGCAGTGCCGCGCAAGGCAGCCTGAAGCCTCGATTGCCAGCTTTAAGATATTGAGACTGGAGAAACTTTGCCGGTTGTGCCGATAAAAACGGCAGGCAGGACCGGGTGCGGGCCTGCGCAGCCAGTTTTCGTGCAGCTTCGGCAAGGCGATGGATCGCGTTCGGCTCCGACTGACAGGGATGTTTCTGCTGCTGTGTGCCCTTCCGGGGTGTTCAGTTGTGGATGTTGGCGTCCGTAATCCGGTGCCGGGTCTGGAGAGTGTCGCGGTCGCTCCGTTCTTCAATCTCAGCCAGGAACGCACTGTCGACGGTCGCGAATTCGCTCTCGCGTATTACTCGGAACTGCAGAAAGTCCCCGGCTTTGAGGTTCTGCCGGTCGGCGTCGCAGAGCGAGCAATGATCGACAACGGCCTGACGATGGAGAACCCGGACGACGCGCTCGAACTGGCCCGGATTCTGGGCGTTGATGCCGTCGTCATCGGAGCCGTGACGGACTACGACCCGTATTCGCCGCGAGTCGGCCTGAAGGTCGCCTGGTACTCGCCGAAGCAGTGGCTGTTCCTGCCGAATGCTCCAGAAGAAAAGCTGAAGCTCGCCGAGCGATCGGACCCAGCGTTGCCTGCCCTGCTGCGTGCTCAATCCCCTGATTTGCCGCCGGCAGCAAAGATCGTCCCGGAAATCGACGAAGGTGACTGGGAGACCGTCGGGGGCAAGCCTCAAAAGACCGGTTCCGCAGTCAAGACGCAACCGGCGACCGACTCCGACGTCCCGGATGACGCCGAGTTTCTGTTGCCTCGCCGCGGTAACAACGCCGGGCTGCAAGCCTGGGAGTCACTTCCGAAGCTCTCGGAAACAGCTCCGGTCGAAGCGGCGGTCCCTGATCCGCGACCGGTAGCCGATTCCGAGGAACCGACTGCTGACAGGACTCCGCAGTGGAGCCCTCGAAACGTCTCGATCTCAACACCTGCCGTCCGGGTTTCTCAGCTTCCAGCAGATGCGGGAGTGGCACCAGGTACTTCGCCGGGAGACAGCGTTCCACCAGCCGCAAGCGATCCGACACCGGAAGCTCCTCCAGCGAGCCAGCCGACGGATGGCTCAACAGCGTCAGCGAAGCCGCCGTTGCTGCCTGCACCGCAGGCGTCTCCGATGTTCAACTCGCAACCGCAATTCGCCATGCCCGGAATGAAGGGCTCCGACGCGACTCCGCCGACGCTGCTGTTTACCGCTCCTGCAGCCACAGACGATCCAACGGCTGAAACCGACGCCAGTCAGACGATTCCGGCGCTGATCTTCGACGACCATGTCGTGCTGGGCCGAGAGGATTTCAATCCGCGCGAGCCACTGATGGCCTACGTCCGGATGTTCGATTCAACCGATGCCCGGCTGGTTGCGCGGCTCGCTGACTACCTGGAACTCAGTGGCGAAACCCGCAGCGGGGATCTTGAGGCTTACATGAAACGCAGTGACTTTTTCCGCAAGTTCACGGCGCACGTAATGATTTCGGAAATGCTGATGCTGCACGGTGGCGAATCACGGCGTCGATTCCTGCTCAAACAACGGCGGTACAAGTGACCGGGCATCCGGGACAGCACTCAAACACCGCCGAGTTGCAAAGCGGATTCAAGCCGCATGATCGGAATCGTCGACACTCTCCTGTGCACGAGGGATCGTGGACGCAAACGTGCCGCCTGACGGTCGTGCCATTCACATCAGGGACGAAGGCTCCGCGCCGGGGACTGACCATGCAGCGAACCATGAATGTTCTGGCACTCGTCAAGGATGAAGAGCGTTACGTTTTTCTGTACGACGATGAGAGCACGGCCACGCTGCTGCAGACACTCGGCAAGCAGGCCGCGGACAAAGAGCTGAGCTTCACCTGGTACGACGCCGCAGTGCTCAGTCAGAAGGTCCGCAAACTTCGCCAGGAAGCGGAAGCCGAAGAACGAAATCCGCGCCTGCCGGAAAGTGCGTGGTAGAGTCTGGTCATGGACCGGGCAATTGACGGCTTTCTGAGATACCTGAAGTTTGAGCGCAACGCGTCGCCGCTGACGCTGAAGTCGTACGCCGAAGATCTGGCAAGTCTCAACGACTACTTCCTCGACCGCGTCGGCCACATTCCCGAACCATCGCAGGTCGGGATCACGATGCTTCGCGGCTACGTCACGTATCTCCACGAATGCGAGTACGCGAAGACGACGATCGCCCGCCGTCTCGCGTGCCTGCGCAGCATCTTTCGCTTCTGTGTGCGTGAAGGCATGACGGAATCGAATCCCGCGCAGGCACTGCGAACTCCGCGAACCGGTCGCAAGCTGCCGAACCTGCTGACGACCGAGCAGATCGCGACGCTGCTCGAAGCTCCGCCGGCCAACGAACCGATGGGCCTGCGCGACCGGGCGATTCTCGAAACGATGTACTCAGCCGGTCTGCGTGTCGCAGAACTCGTCTCGCTGAACATCGCGAACTGGGAGCGCGACTCGGACATCCTGCGAGTGATCGGTAAGGGCCGCAAAGAGCGGATCACTCCGCTGGGGCGTTACGCCGTGAAGGCTCTCGATCAGTGGCTGTCCGTCCGCGAGCCCGCTCCGGAAGTCGACGCTCTGTTTCTTAATCGGTTCGGCAAGCGGCTGACGACGCGCAGCATCGGACGGATGCTCGAAAAGTACCTGCTCGAAACCGGGCTCGACCGGCAGGTCTCGCCACACACACTGCGGCACAGCTTCGCAACACACATGCTCGACGGCGGTGCCGATCTCCGCAGCGTCCAGGAACTGCTCGGCCACAAGAGCCTGACGACCACGCAGATCTACACACACGTCAGCACTCGACGGATGCAGGAGACCTACGAAAAGGCGCACCCACACTCGCAGTCGAATCAGAAGTCCCGCCGCGCGAAGTAAGGGCCAGCCTGAAGTTCGCGCCTGCTGAATGAGTCTCACGCTGTTTCAATCTTCGAGCGCAAGTCTGGCGAGCCGCTGTTTTTCGTTAGCGGTCAGGTCCCGCCAGTCGCGTTCCTGCAGGCCGGCAGCGATTGCCCAGAGCAGATTCAGGCTGACTCCTCGGCGCTGCTTCTTCACGAGTCGAAACGCGAGGACGGGGCCGGCATCTTCAAGCTGAGCCACTGTGAGAATTCCGACGGCCCGCAGCCACTGGCCGCTTTCCTGGCCGAGGTTTCTCAGGTTCTCGATCGGAGCACTCAGGTCGTCATAGCGATCGGCGGTTCCGACGTCCTTGAACAGAGCTTTCAGTTCGTCGAGATGCCGGTCAGTTGCTGTGTGCGTAATGACTGCCTGATTCTTTCCCGCACTCTGAATCTTGCGGACGCCGTGGCCGAATCCCTTGAGCCGCTTCTTGGTGTTGGCCGCGCTCAGGTTCACAAACAGATGGAAACCTTTGGGCTCCGCCATCGGGCAACCTCAAACCTGAGGGCAAGCTACGGCTTGTTTGGCGTTCTGGAAGTCTGGATCACTGAGCCGGAGTCCCTGCGGGAAATCGCAGCGAGTAGACATCGGCTTCGTTCATCACAAACCGCACACGGACAGGCTTACCGGTCAGCGGGCTGACGTCGGCTTTGCCCTGCCAGGTCACGGTCTGGGTGATCGCGTCTCCTTTGATCGCGTCGCAGTCTTCGATTGAGAAACCTGGAATCGACTTGCCGTCAGTCCCCAGCAGTTCGACATGAATCTCGCCAGCGCCTGCAGTTGAATAGTTGATCTCCAGAGTCGAACCTGAAAACGTCACTGGCCGAGTTACGAACTCGCCTTTTTCGTACCCGGCATTGATAGAGATGAAGCCATCAAGCCGCATGACGTACTGGGCGCCGCCGTACATGAACATGCTCATGTCGGTCGGACTTGTCTGGACGACGTTGAGCGTTATGTAGTTCGCCCGGTTCCCCCAGCCGCGCGCTCCGAGTCCAGGCCGGATGAAGGCCTCTTTGAAGTGGCGGTGGTAGCGGTCACTACCAGGCCGCGTCGCCATCAGGACGATATCGGTGATAGCACCAGCGCGAGCCTGAAACCGCGTTGGCAGAGCGACGTAAATGTGCGGTGCTCGAAAATAGGGATGCGTGCAACTTGTGTAGAGATGCTCGCCAGGCTCGTTGGCCTGCATGTCAACGGGCTTCGTCCAGTTCAGGAAGTCTTTGCTGGTCGATCTGCGAATGGCTCGACGACCGTTGTCGAACCAGCGGAAGTAGCAGACATACTGCTGCTCCGCGTCCGACCAGAACGCTCCGTTCTGAGAATCGAAACTGCCCTGGTCTTCTGCAATGACCGGTTCTTTTCTCAGCAACCGCCAATGCAGCCCGTCAGCTGACGCGAAGGCCTTCAGCCCACCGGGGCCGTATTTCTCGCGCAGCAACCGGCGCTCGTCTGACGTCTTCCAGCCGCCCCAGTCTTCCGGCGGATAACGCCCGCCTCCGAGAGCCTTGTAGCGTTCTTCAGCCGGAACGCCTGGCCGCGTATCAATGAATGGCGTGAAGTTGTGGGTGACGAGAAACGTGTCGTCGCTCATGTCGACAACAACGTTGCCCTTGGAGATTTCCTTCACGTCATGGATGCCGAGGTTTGGCTCGACCCAGTTGATTCCGCCGTCGGATGATTCCGCGTAGAGCGTGACTTCGCCTTCGTGGTACTTGCCCCAGCCATTCCGCCAGTGTGCTCCCGGCACCTTGTCGCCCCGGAAGTACAAGCGGAGCTTCTCACCATCTTTGAGCACGGTCGCGTAGTGGCCAAAGGGACGCGACGGAGTGTGCCGCAGCCGCTGCGGCTCGTGCATCTTCAGCCGAGTACCGTCGAAGCTGCCGATGATCAGGTCATCGACAAACAGCTCGCGGCGCGTGCCGATGTCGACAGGTTCAACCGGCTCATTCGGGCTTGCTGTCTCTGTTGATGCCAAGGCGATGAGAATCGCTGTGACGAGCTGTATGGAGGGAACCGAACACAAGCGAGCCATTCGGGCATCCTCAGCGAGATCAGTTCAATGGAATTGAGCTGTCGACAGTGCCACCTGCCGACCGCGAAGCCTGACCGTCGATTGAAAGTCTCAAGAACTTCCAGTTCCCTCAGCCGGCTGCACACGGTCGCGGGTCAGGCTTGGTCTGCACTCGGTGGGTCGATGCCGAAGTCCTGGATGGAGAGGAGCGATCGGAACGGTAGATGGCGTTCGGCAAAGTTCGCTGCGCCGCCTTCCATGCGGTCGACAATGCCGACCATCTGCACGACTTCGCAGCCGAATTCAACGATGCGGTCGGCGGCCAGCAAGGCGCTGCCGCCCGTTGTGACGACATCGTCGATCACCACGACCTTCATGCCCGGCTGCACGGGGCCTTCGACATACTTGTTCGTGCCGTGCCCCTTGGATTCCTTGCGCACCAGAAAGCCGAGCAGTTCCTGGCCTCGCTCGGCTGCTGCGGTCAAAACGCCGCCGACGATCGGATCGGCACCGATCGACATGCCGCCGATCGCGTCGTATTCAACGTCCGATAGCAGATCGAGCAGACCTTCACTGACCTGCCGCAGGCCAGCCGAATGCAGCGTGATCTGTTTGCCGTCGAGGTAGTACTTCGACTTCTTACCGGAGGCGAGTGTGAAGTCGCCGAACTTGAGAGCCCGTTCGTGAAAGAGCTGAACGAGCTGGTTGCGATCGTACATGGTTCCGAGGCCTCCGGACTGCGGATTTGAAGCAAAGCAGACGCAGAGGCCTCTTAGCCAAAGTCGGACGACGAAGCAAATAAACGGGAAGCTGCCTGTCCGACGGTTAACGTTCTTCGCGCCCTCGCCGCTCGGCCAGTTCGCGGATCAGAGCGTGAAGCTCACGAATCTGCTGCGACAGTTCGTCAACGCGGCGGTTGAGATGTTCGACGCGATCACCATCGTGTTCGGGATGCTCGCGGTGTTCCGGGTGTTCGCGGCGTTCTCGTGGCGGTTCGCGGCGTTCTCGTGGCGGTTCGCCGTGAAGCTGGCGTCCCAGATGCTCCTCGATTTCGCGAGCCTGGTGCCAAATCGACTCTCCCTGATCCGCAAACCCTGCCGCATGAAGATGCTCGGCAGCCTGGTGGAGCAGCCCAAGGGCCATGTGAAAGTGTTCGGCGCGTTCGCCGCGCGGCGGTTCGTGACGTTCGGGTTGACCCTCACGTTCCCGAGCTTCTGCGTGGCGGACGAGTTCTTCCAGCCTGGCCTGCACAGCCTGAGCTTCGTCCTGCTTGCCAGCGCGGCGAAGCTCGTCAGCCTTGCGCGCGTGCTGCTCAATCTGTTCGTGCAACCGGCGCTGGTCGAGTTGTCGCTCGATTTCGTGTTCGATGCCCGCTGCTTCGTCCGCGTGGCCGCGTTCCCGCAGCTCGGTGGCTTCTCGCCGCATTGCAGTGATGTGTCGTTCAAACTCCTGGTGCTCGGAACGTGCACGCTGTTGAGCGTCGCGTTCCCGCTCGTTCTGCGGGCGAGCCTCACGTTCACGACGTTCGTCTTCCCGCCGCTCGCGGGCGTTCTCTCGCTCCCGATCTTCCTCGCGCTCGCGTTCCCGCTCAACTCGTTCCTCACGTCGAGGCTCGCGGCGTATCTCGGGCTCACCTTCTGGTTGCTCCTGAGCTGTCGCCGGCAGAAAACACCCACACATGGCGGCAAGCACAGCAACGGACATAAGAACTCGACGACGTAACATGCTTGATCTCCGGTTTGGGCCGTCAACGGCCATCCTGATTAGAGAGTTAATTTGAGAGCCTGAGCTGCTGAGCATTCAACGGCAATTCTGTCAGCGACCTGCGGCGGCATCCTGATAGGCCAGTTCCATGATCCGGTTAACTTCGCGACCGTGCTCACCGGTGACCATCGGCTGCCGCTGCTCAAGAATGGCGGCAACAAAGTCGGCAATCAACGGCGCATTGAGATTCGCCAGGACCGGATGCTGCTCGATTTCGCGTTCCGTTTTGCGTTCGATAAGCAGCGAGCCGTCAGCCAGAGGCCGGGTTGTCAGCCGGCCTTTTGTCCCGAGAACCGCAAACTCGTCCTGATCGGTGTCCGTGCCAAAGAAACACTGCAGGCTTCCCTGGATACCTGACTCGAACTGCAGAACGAGCGACGCGACGTTTTCTGACTCATAGTCGACGGCCACTGTTCCGCAGAACGCCTTGACGTCTTTGATCGGGCCAAACATCCGCAGGAACAGTTCCAGGCGATGGCTGCCAACGTCCATCAAGGCGCCGCCGCCACCTTCACCGGGAATGACCCGCCAGTAGCCGTCCTCGTCGGGTCGCATCGCGCAGGGAGTCGATGTGATCGCCGAAACCGACAGCACGCTGCCAATCGTCCCGTTAGCGACGATTTCCGAAATGCGTTGAATCACCGGATAGAACGGTCGGTAAAAAGCGACTCCAAGCCGCACGTCCGCGTCCTGGCAGGCGGCGATCATCTCGTCGCACTCGGCGGTGCTCAGCCCCATCGGCTTTTCGACTAGCACATGCTTGCCGGCCTGCGCGGCGGCGATCGTCTGAGGCTGATGCAGATGAACCGGAGTGGCGATGTAAAGCGCGTCGATGTCCGGTGCGTTGATCAGATCGTTGGCGTCAGTCGAACCCCGGTCGACACCGAACTTGCTGCAGAACTCAGCGAGCTTCTCGGGATTCCGGCGGCACAAGGCGATGAGTTCGCTGTGCGGGTCGTTCTGGATCGCCGCTGCCACGCGTTTCCAGACGACGTCTCCGCAGCCGATGATTCCCCAGCGAATTGTCACGGTTCAGTCTCCGGTAAATCTGGACGGCATTGAATCAGCAGTCAGACCTGGCGGTCGCTGGCCGAGTTTGCTTCTTCGTAGATCGCGACTGCGAAGTTGTGACTGTCTCCGTGAGGAATGACAAATCAGTTGAGACAAACACGAAAGCAGCCTCAGTCGGAATTACTCCTGCTGAGGCCGCTTGACGATGCTGCAAATCGTGACTGCCAGGACAGTCAGCAACTGCACGATCGGACTAATTAAGTCTCGCTGCCCGGTCCCGCTGTCGGGGCATCGGACGGTCTGCGGTTAGGCTCAATCGCCGATTCTCGGTCTCGGACACGCACTGCGACTTTCACAGGTTGTGCTTCGACGCGGCGTTTGATTGCCAACGTCAGAACGCCGTTCTGCAGTTCGGCCTCAATCGACGTCGGGTCAAGTGATTCATCGAGCCGCACGCGCCGCAGGAACTCTCCGTGCCGATGCTCATTGTGCTTCAACGTGCCCGGCCACTCTGGTGCAACACGTTTCGCAGCGACGGTCAGCACTCCTGCTTCAACCTGAACCTCAAGGTCGTCCTGCGAAATCCCGGGGACTTCAAGTTCCAGGACAACGCGGTCGTCGTCTTCCCAGAGTGCCAGCGGAATCTGTGAACCGACGGACTCGCGAACGCAGCGACTGGCAGAGCCGAGAGCGTTGTCAAACTCGCGCCTCAGTTCGTCGAGCGTGGCCGGCGAGACATTCCAGATGCGAGAAAAAGTTCTAGCGGGTGACATGACTGCAACTCCTCTCAAAGGAACATCGAACACTTTGGCGAACTGCCAAAGCAGGTCAGTGATGACTTCACACCAGCT